>DASQPC010000026.1:0-71605 GCA_035644155.1 Candidatus Methylomirabilota bacterium | reverse complement strand
AAAAAAAGAAAAACCAAGTACTTGTTCTTTTTGGAATAACATTTTTGTTAGGACTTTCTTTCCTTGGATTAGAACTAAGTGAATTCAGCAAGCTTGTTCATGAAGGTAATAGTTGGCAAAGAAGTGCGTTTCTTTCTTCTTTCTTTACACTTGTTGGCACGCATGGATTACATATTACAGTTGGTTTATTGTGGATGGGATTTTGTATGATACTTACCTGGTCTCGTGGTCTTACAGCAAGTGTTGCGAGAAAATTGACACTTTTGAGTTTGTTTTGGCATTTTTTAGATATTGTTTGGATTTTCATATTTACAGTTGTGTATTTAATAGGATCATTATAATTTTGAATCAGAAATAATGAACCAATTTTAAAACTATGAATAGAACATTTAGATCTTACGTAATAGGATTCATACTATCAATTATTCTAACGATTATTCCTTATTTTTTGGTAGTTAACCATTTACTACGAGGGGAAGTTTTAGTTGCCGCTCTTCTCGGATTTGCTATGCTGCAATTGCTTGTCCAATTACTCTTTTTCCTTCACATGGGGCAAGAGTCAAAACCGCGTTGGAATTTGATTGTTTTTATTTGCTTCATTTCGATTATTCTCATCATAGTAATAGGTTCTTTGGTAATTATGCATAATCTTAATTATAATATGAATTCTTCTGACATGAGCAATTATCTCCTTGAGGAAGAAGGTATACACAAATAAGCTATCTAACTTGCTATAATAAATAAATGCTGTTAGGTTTATTATCTTTATTTATAGGGCAAATTTTTGGCAATACTGTGGTTCCAATTGGTACAAAAATAAGTGCTCCTTTTACTGGTCCGCTTCTTTTTGTTTTCTTACGATTTTTTGTTTCAAGCATCTTACTCTTTTTTATTTTTCTATTTTCTCAAAAACGAAAACTTGTCGTGCATGATTACAAAGAATTTGCTTTATTGGGATTCCTTCTTTCTATTAATGTTATCTTTTTTACATTTGGTATTGCTTATACTACAGTTATAATGGGCACACTTATTTATTCACTTACGCCAATTTTGGTTGGACTCGGAGGACATTTTTTCTTAGATGAATCGTTAACGAGACAAAAACTCATCGGACTTTTTATTGCTTTTATCGGTCTTCTCTTTTTAGTCAGTCAATCATTTTCTCATTATCAACAAAATGCATTTGGTCAACCACTTGGAAATATGCTTATTTGTATTGCAATGTTGGGATATTCTTATTATATTTTTCATTCGAGAAAAGTATTGCATAACAAAAATCATCTTCCACTGCAAACTACGTTTTGGACATTTATTTTTACAACGCTTTTTATTTTGGTAGCTCTTCTTAGTGGCATTACGATGAAAGCTATTATGCTAAAACCACTTCCCTCTGTCGGTATAATAGGATTTTTGGTGGTAGGAGCTGGCTCTCTTATACAATATCTTTTTCTGCAAATTGGTGTAAAAAAAACAAATGCATTTACTGCCTCACTTTTTCAATATATAGCGCCTTTTATTGCAGCGACAGCAACAATTCCTCTGTTGCATGAACGAGTCACCTTTCATCTGATCATCGGAGGTTTACTTATTTTAATAGGAGTATTTATTGCAACTACCTACTCAGAGCTGAGCAATAAAGTATTATGGAAAAGACAAACATAATTAAATCATATTATCTGCTCACCAAACCAGGAATTATCTATGGTAATGCAATAACAGTTATTGCAGGATTTTTTCTTGCAGCAAAAGGTCATCCCAATTTTTTCTTATTACTGATAACGCTTCTTGGGATATCATTTGTTATTGCATCTGCATGTGTCTTAAATAATTATATTGATCGAACAATTGATGAAAAAATGCAAAGGACCAAAAATAGAGCATTGGTTAAAAAAATAATTCCTGTCCGTAACGCCATTGTGTATGGAAGTTTTCTTGGATTCTTGGGTTTCTTTTTGTTAGTTTTCTATACAAATTTTCTTACAGCATTTGTCGCATTTATCGGATTCTTTTTTTATGTTGTTATGTACAGTATTTGGAAGCGCCGATCAATTTATGGAACAATTGTTGGAAGTGTTTCAGGTGCTGTTCCGCCGGTTGTTGGCTATTGTGCAGTAATCAATCAATTCGATATTGGAGCGTTGCTCCTTTTTTTGCTTCTCGTTTTTTGGCAAATGCCGCATTTTTACGCAATTGCAATTTTTAGAGCAGATGATTATGCTGCCGCGTCAATTCCTGTTTTGCCTATAAAAAAAGGAATTTTGACGACAAAAAAGCACATAGTAGCGTATATACTTGCTTTTCTGTTGACGGCAATTTCATTAACATTTTTTGGTTATACAAGCTTTCTTTATTTGATTGTTGCGTTAGGATTGAGTACTACGTGGTTTTGGTTTGGAGTAAATGGGTTTAAGAAAACAGATAACAAACGCTGGGCAAGAAAGATGTTTGGGATGTCTCTTTTAGTTTTAACGCTGCTTTCTCTTATGATTACCATTGATGGCTTTCTGCCAAAAATATAGGAGCTTTAATCACGATTTTTTCTCCACATTTTATTTTCCTTTTTCGTATTTCTCCAGAAGGCAATTCAATAATAGTATCAAAACGCGGTGACCAGAAAAAAATCCTATTTGGCAATAATCCTTCACAGAGTTTTACAACAATATAGTTTTTATCAAGAACAAGAACATCAATTGGAAATTTAAGAAAAAATGTATGAATACCAAATCGCGTTGTAAAGTAGACAGGATATGCTTTTTTTGCTCCTAAAAGGCCAATGGATTTAGAAAAAAAGCTTTTGAGTAATTTAACTCGTAAAGTCATGAGGACTTCTTTTTTGTCATAAGTTGCATGCTGAGTGCGACTACTGATAGAGCAAAGCCTACAACACCAAGCTCAATAAAAACTTGATTTTTTCCTGCTCTTTGCGTCATAGTTGTTTGGTTTTGTTGGGTAGAACCTGTCAGGTCATTAACAACCTTTGTCATTGAGTATGGTGGAGGTGCGGAATCATCGTCAGGACCTTTTGAAAGTTTTGGGTCATGATCCCACGCGACAACAGATCCATCAGCATATGTTTGATAAGCTTTCCATTTTAAAGTGGTTTCTTTTGCGGGTACTTGCGCTTGAAAAAGAAAATCATCCCGCTGATCAGAAGGGATAGATCCATCAGTCCAGTCAATCTCGGTTACTTTTGCGTCATCACCAGATCCTTGTTTGACAACATTAATTGTCCAGCCAGGTTTGACATTTGGTGTAACCATCTTTAGTCCATCTGGAATAAGCAATTTGATCGCAACTGTTGGATTGTCTTTCTCTGTAGGGACGGACATGCTAAACTCTTGAAAAGCAGCAATACCTACTTGACTAGGATGAACAATAACATGGGCAAAAGCTGGAGATGCAGTAAGTAAGAATAAACCAAGAGTGCTAGTACTAATGGCAACAAATTTCCTTATATTCATTTTCGATTAGTCTAACATCTTAAATTATTAATTGCAATATTAGAAAAGTGAAGAAATAATACCACAAATATGGTATAATCAAACTATATTGAATAAAAAAATATCACCTATCTGTTCTCAATGTGGCTCTCCTCTGATTTTTGTCAGCGAAGAGGTTATTAAACCAGAAGGATCACGTTTTTCACAAGTAAATACTATTTATCGTTGTTCTAATGAGGATTGCCAGGCAGAAAAGGATAAGCAAACGGCAAAACGTCTTCAACTTCGAGAAGAAAAAGCTAAGATAGATCAAGAACGTGCTGAAAAAAAGAAGAAAGTCCTTGAGGAGCATTGACTATAGGATAATTTTATGTTATACTAGTGATGCAGAGTACGTTGGTACTTCTGCTTATGGTTGAAATCGTTTTGTTTGAAAAGATAAAGATACGCTACTTGTTATTTTAAAAATTGTATCTTTTGCCTCATTCATAAAACATCCTCATTTAAGCAGAAATACGAGTGTATTTAACTCTATGTATAAAAATCAACGCAAATATCAGTCTTTTAAAAATAATAAGAACACTTCGCATGCTTTTGGAGCAAGGCGTCAAAAACATATCAAAAAACTTGATAGTAATCTTTTTGTCAAAAAAGCGACTGTCTCAACAGCTAGTGAAGAATCAATAACAACGCTTTCATTTGCCGATTTTCAAATTGCTGAGAAATTAAAACGTAATATTGTTGATAAAGGTTATGTTGCTCCTACTCCTATACAAGAAAAAACTATTCCACCTCTTTTACAAGGTCGGGATGTGATCGGTATTGCGAATACAGGTACAGGAAAAACTGCGGCTTTTCTTATTCCTCTTATTAACAAAGCTTTGCTTGATAAAAGTGAACGTGCGCTTATTGTTACTCCAACTCGTGAATTAGCAATGCAAATAATTGAAGAGTTGCGTGTTTTTACACGAGGAATGGATTTGGATGCTGCTTTGTGTATTGGTGGTGCAAATATGCAACGTCAAGAAAAAAGACTTTATCATAATCCACATTTTGTTATAGGAACACCGGGAAGATTGAAGGATTTAATAGAGCGTCGAAAATTAAACTTACTGTTTTTTCGTAATATTGTTCTTGACGAGGTAGATAGAATGGTTGATATTGGATTTATTCAGGATGTGAAATATTTTATTTCATTACTTCCTAAAAAAAGACAATCATTATTTTTTTCAGCTACAGTTTCTGGTAAGGTAAATGAAATTCTGACGAGTTTCGTAACTGATCCCGTAACTATTTCAGTAAAACAACAACCAACCTCTGAAAATGTCGATCAAGATATTGTGCGGGTTAATGGTCAAAATCAAAAGCTCGAAAAACTTCACGAGTTGTTAATTAGTGATGGATTTGATAAGGTTCTTATTTTTGGCCGGACAAAATGGGGTATTGAAAAATTAACAAACGCACTCCTTATTAAAGGATTTAAAGCAGGAGCAATACATGGTAACAAATCTCAAGGACAAAGACAAAGAATACTTGATCAGTTCAAACGAGACGAAATAAAAATTTTGCTCGCAACTGATGTCGCATCACGGGGCCTTGATATCAAAAATGTGACCCATGTTATTAATTACGATGCGCCAGAATCTTATGATGATTATGTTCACAGAATTGGAAGAACAGGAAGAGCTGGTAAAAAAGGTTTTGCTCTGACATTCGTCGAGTAATCTTTAATATTGTCCGCCTCTTCGGTTATCTCTTCCTCGACGATCATTTCCCTGTCTATCATCTCGTCTAAATCCTCCTTGTGAATAGTTATTTCTTCTTGGTTGTTGTGGAAGCGCTTCGCTTACCGCAATTGTTCTTCCATCAAGACTTTGTCCGTTCAATTCTTGTTTAGCCTTTTCAGCTTCCTCTTCTGTAGACATTTCAACAAAACCAAAGCCTTTTGACTTACCTGTATATTTATCTGTAATAATATTTGCAGACACAACAGTACCTACTTGCGCGAAGAATTGATTAAGGGATGCATCTGTAGTATCCCAAGAAATACCCCCAACAAATAATTTTTTAGTCATTACTTATCACCTCCTTAAAATAACTTATAAGAGATAGTATACCTCTTCTAAGCGATTATTACCACAAACAATTATTACGCATTATTTTTTGATTACAAGTACGACTTTACCTTGTGGAGGTGTCTGTTGTACATATGTTAATGCTTCTTCAGCTTCATCTAAAGAAAATGTTTTCTCGATATGAATGGTCACGACATGATTATCCAAAAGTTCTGTGAGTTTGGTAAGATGTTGGGTCGTCACTTTTGTTAGTTGGACAAGAGCTGTAACTCCAAACTGTTTCATGAGTTCTTCATTTGGCTGTTCGATCATTGAGACAATAATGCCACTATTTTTCAAAACGCTAAAAGAACGTTTATAGGTCTCTGTTCCAACAGTATCATAGACCGCATCATAATCTTTTACCACATCTTCAAATTTTTGATTTTGGTAATCGATTACTTCGTCTGCTCCAAGCTTTTGTGCATATTCTTTATCATTGGTACTTACTGTCGTTGCAACATATGCACCGATATGTTTGGCAATTTGGATTGCAATGCTCCCAATGCCGCCGGCGCCGCCATGAATAAGAATTTTTTGATCTTTTTGAAGATTAATATGTTCAGTTAATGCTTGTAATGCGCTTACACCTGTCAAAGGAATTGCTCCTGCTTGCAGAAAGTCTATATTTTTTGGTTTTGCTGCGATATTTTTTGCACTCGCAAGAGCAAATTCTGCAAAAGAACCTGACCCTCCTCCAACTGCATTTGCTTGACCATACACTTCGTCACCAATATGAAAATCAGTAACGTCGTCTCCGACTGCTGTTATTGTTCCTGAAAAATCTCCTCCAAGTGTTAGTGGTAGCTGTACCGGCATAAAATCTTTCATATATCCTGCACGGACTTTCCAATCAAAAGGATTGATACCTGCTGCGTGGATTTCTACAAGTACTTTTCCTTCCACAATTTTAGGTTGTTCAATATTGTTTACTTCGATTTTTTCGTTATAGTTTGTTACCTGTGCTGCTTTCATTGAAGTTTTTTAAAATGGGTATCCTGTAAATCCCTGAATACCTTTTAATACTGATAATTCGCCTGCAAGGCTATTTGTATGACCAATAATAAATGCATAGAGCATTTCGGCAACTGTTTTTTTGCCCCAAGTGCCAAGATCCACTTCTTTATCTAAATCCTCATCTTTCAGTGAGTTTATAAATTCATCAGTTGCAGCATAGACAGCTTTTGCATATTCACGAAATTTAGGAAGATTGAGTGTTACTTTTTTGGCCCATGATTCATGTGCAGCAGACCAATTCTCATCCATTGGAGGCATTGGTTCACTTGCACCAGTTTTGTCTTTCCAGATAACGGCAGAGAGAGGAGTCTTTTGTTGTAACATACTGTGTATGATTACATCTTCTGAAAAAATAAGATGTGCATACGAGGCACCAAGTGGTAATGCTTTTCCTCCTGGATCTTTACTAAGTTGTTCGTCGGTGATATCAGCAGCAGTTCCTTCAAAAGTTTCGCGTGCATTCTTTAATTCGTCTTTAAGAAGTTGTAATGCTTGCATAGTGGTTCTTTAATAAGTATAACCAAATAACTGGTTTTTGTCTAGGACGATTTTTGTTATGATAATGTTAATGATACAAAGAAATCAATTGATTGATTTTCTCCGAGGATTTGCTATTTTAGTTATGATCCTTACTCATACCACTGTTTTTTTTCCACACGATACAACCGCGTCAACACTTTGGAACTGGAGTCATTTCGCAGTGCCAATTTTTCTTTTTTGTTCCACATATTTAGTTTTACAAAAGAGTTCGAATGGACCACTCAAACTATTTTCTTATCTCAAAAAACGTTTTCTTCGTTTGCTTATCCCCTATTATATTTTTTTGTTTTTTTATCTTGTGTGTCTTTTATTTCTCACACCAAAAGTTCTAACAATTAATTATATTTTACAAAGTATTTTTTTGATTGGTGGAGTTGATATTAATTGGTTAGTATTATTATTTTTATATCTCGCTGTTCTGATGCCACTTTTTACCAGGTATATACAAAAATCTTCTCTGCTTTTTTGGACTTTTTTTATTTTATCTTTCGCAAGCACATGTGTTTTGTTGTTCTATTCACCGACGATTTCTTATAAATGGATTATGTGGCTTCCTTGGTCTGTGATGTTATATATCACGGTATTTTTTATAAAATTTGAACAAAAGAAAAAAGTTTTGTTTGCTTTTTTGTGTCTTAGTTTGCTAATCTTTATTTTTACTTATTTTCTTCAAACGTCGCTTCATCATAGTATTATCTTAATAAATAATAAATATCCACCTAATCTTTTTTATCTTTCTTTTGGCATATCAGTTCTGACTGCATTGACTCCTTTTGTACGACCTATAATGCAGAATAAAATGATTGTATATATTTTTAACTTTTTTAGTTTATTTTCTTATCAAATTTATTTTATTCATTATCTTATTCTTACTGTACTTTCCGCATTTATAAAACAATTGCATCTTACCTGGTTTACTTTTTTTCTCTCTGTCTTATGGTTAACCGTTATGGCACAGTTTATTCTGACTCATTTGAAAAAAATTTCATCTAAGGTATAGTTAAGATATGTCACAAAAACAATACAAACCTCACTATGAGCATTTGAAGAATAAATGGCTTGATGAACAGAAAGAACTGCAAAAGAATTTAGTAGAAAGGCATAAGGAAGCATTTTTGTGGTTGGAGCATCGAACAAAACAGTTGATGGTAGGTTCTGCTGGCAGTCTATTGATGCTTGTTACTCCTGTTACGACTGCTTTTGCCGCTCAACAGGTTCCTCCAAAACAAATCTCTCCAACTCCTCAAACAACACTTGATCCCCAAGTGCGGTTGATTATAGATTTATCATATAGTTTACCCGAGAATGTGCAGCTGTTAACAGATGGTCAAGAAAAAGTCGTTAGCAAAACGCTTACTCGCTATTTTGGCATTCCTGTTAGTCCTCTGTTGCAAGGAAAACGTTTGGATAGAACCTACGGACTTATTGGTGCGGAGCAACATTTAATGCGATATCCCGGTGATACAATGGCAACGCATTTCTCACCCAATGATGATGCAGAAAAATATTACTCATCAGGTATGGCTCCAGGTCGTGGAGCGTGGGGATATTTTGCAAATTCACAACAAGAAATGACAGAAAAAGATATAATGCGCGAAAAATATTATATTGCTGTTCAGACATTTCTTGCATCAGGCTATAATGAGCATACGAAAGAATATTCGGATTTTTTTAAATATCGAAAAATGCTAGTAGTTAATCCTGAAAACGGTAAAGCTCTTGTTGCTGATATTGCAGATGCAGGTCCGTCTCCTTGGACAGGAAAACATCTTGGTGGATCTCCTGAAGTGATGAGCTATTTAGAACGACAAGATGGCGCGGCAAGAGGCCCTGTGCTGTACTTTTTTGTTGATGATCCAGATGATACTGTCGCATTAGGTCCAATTACAATACAATAAATTTATGAAACGTCATTTTTACCATCATTTGATTGAGATTGATTCGCTTCATTTAGCGTTGGAAGATCTTGATTTGGAGCCTCACGAAAAGGAAGATTTGGTGATAATTATTGATACCAATTTGCATCACACTATTATCGCGGCGATCTTGCCTGAACTTTCAGAAGATGATAAAAAGACATTTTTGTCATTTGTTGTGACAGATGATCAGCAAAAAATCTGGGAGCTTCTCACACAAAAAGTTACCGATGTTGAATCAAAAATAAAGCAAGCAACAGAACAGTTTACAAAAAAGATGCACGAGGATATTAAAAAAGCCCACACAGTAAAATAGGAGAGAAGGTTTTCAAATAAATGTTAGTAGATTAATCAATAGTAGCGATTTTATACACTCTTTTTCCTGTAGGTGTTTCAATCATTGCTTCTTCTCCTACTTTTTTATTTACCAGAGCTTTTCCCAATGGGGATAATAAAGAAATTTTTCCTTCACTTGGATTGGCTTCTAAATCGCCAACGATCTGAAATGTTACTGTTTTATCCTCAAATAGCAATGAGACATGACAACCAATAGCAACTTTGCCATTTTGAGTAACTGTAATGATCGTTGCATGTTTGAGATCGTAAGCAATTCTTTGGAGTCTACTATCTATAAAAGATAGTTTCGCGCGAGATGCTTTGTAATAACCATTTTCACTAAGATCCCCCATCTCTCGTGCTTTTTTGAGATCTTCAATAACAAAGGGACGCTGTTTAAGAAGTGTTTCGTATTCGCTTTTTAGCTTTTCGTAGCCTTCTTTGGTAAATCGAATCTGTTTCAAAACTATTTCTTTTTGTCCTTCTTTGGTTTCTTTTTCTCCTTTTTTGGTCTGGAAAATTTTTGGGCCATACATATTATTGTAGGGATTTTTTTTTGTTATGCAAGAGGAGATTTATCTTTGGCAATTGCCCATTGTAGATTAAATTGTACTTGTATTTATCAATTTACTATGATAATCTAATTTTGGTTGACTACATATGACTACAATAGCAAAGAAACAATCGGAAAGCTTACATGCTCGTGTTCCACATGCTTTATTGGAAGAATTAGATCGTATCGCATCTGGTATAGGAAGATCGCGAAACTGGGTGTTTAATGAAGCTATTAAGCAATATTTAGATATTCAGCAATGGCAAACGGAGTTGATTGAACAACGTCTTATTGAATCTGAAAATTCAAAAGCTAAGTTTGTTGCTCATAATAAAATAATGAAAAAATATGAGAAACGTTTGAAAGCAAAAATTGCGCTATGATAATCCTCTGGTTAGTCGCTGCAGAGCATGATTTAGAAGCTCTCACAGATTATCTTACGGAAGACAACCCAAAAACTGGATTAGAAATTTTTAATAAAATTCGTCAATCAGTTGAAAAATTGAAAGCATATCCCTTTTTAGGCCGTGAAGGTCGTGTGGAACGGACGAGGGAACTTGTTATACCAAATTTACCATATATTGTAGTCTATTCCCTTACAAAAAATATTCGGATTTTGGCAATACTCCATACTTCACGAAAATGGCCAGATTATTTTGATAAATAGCAAAAGAATTGCTACAAGATTTATGGAGTAAACTTTTTAAAGAAAGAGAAAAAGTTTTTCCATCGGCTTTGCTTTGCTTTATTTATTTCTTTAATCAAATTTTCTATTTCCGGAATTACTTCTTCGGTTGCTTTTTCTCCAGCATGAATAACTTGTTTGGTTTTTTCAGTATCAAAAAAATAATTCCAACCGATTAGTCCTATTTGGTAGATTCCTTTAGGGGCAATAATAACATCCGCTGTTTTTGTTGATTGAATAGCAAGGTTATGACGAAGAATATTAATAGAATGCATCGGGAGCTTGGTAAGAGCTAACAATTTTCCGTTTTCAATAGAGACTGTATCTAAATTGACAGCAAGCACGATATCAGCGCCCATTTTTCGAACAATATCAACAGGTACTGAATTTGATAATCCTCCATCAGCAAGATGTTTATCTTTATAAAATACTGGTTGAAAAATTGTTGGTACAGATATGCTTGCGTGTATTGCTTTTACCAAGTCACCATTAGTAAAAATCACAGGCTTTGCGGTATGAAAATCAGTCGCAACGGCAGCAAAAGGAATTCGCAGATTTTTAAAATCGGCTCTTTCAAGAATTTCTTTGAGAAAAAATTCAAATTTTTTCCCTTTAATAAATCCACCTCGAATCGTTGGATCAAATAATTGAAATCCTTTTCGTAGAGTAAGACTGACTACCAAATCTTCGAGTTTTTTTATATCTTTAAATGTTGCATAATGAGCGCCAATAACCGCTCCAATACTTGAGCCAGCGATGTAGTCGATAGGAATTTTATTTTTTTCCAACATTTTGATAACACCGATATGGGCAAGCCCCTTTGCTCCTCCACTACCAAGCGCCAGGCCGATTTTGGGATAAGAAGAATGGTTCATTAGTTTTATTATATAGAGAAACACCAAGTTAAAATAGTCTTATAGTTTTATTTTATCCTGTTTTTTGGTATAATTGACATCTTTGTTAGAAAAACAGAGATTATTTATATGAGCTCAACAGAAAGGTTATATGTAGCATGTCCCAATGGAGAATTGAAAGAAAAGCCTGAGCTAAACAGGTTAGTTAGAAAATTCGTAAATTCAATAGATTCTTTGTGGACAACGGATCATAGGTTGACGCAAACGCAGCAGAGTAAAATTGAAGATGTCATGTCAATTTTAGTTGAAAATTCACAAAATGCTTCAAAAATAGTTGAAAGAGTTATTGCTAAAAATGTTGTAAACAAAGTAGACTGTGAAGGAGATTTATGGTTTCGTCTTTCAAACTTAATGGATGCGACAGAAAAAGAAACAGAGATACCAGTTAGATATACACCATCAACATTTGCTGCAAGTTTGGAAGCATTTGCCCAAGATCATGTTTCTGAATTCGAAAGGTTAGAAGCGGAAAAAGTAGAAGCAACATCTGCGTTTGGACTAAGCAAAGAGCGAATAGATAGCTTAAAGGAAGATGTTGATATTATTCTTGAAAACCCAGAATATATTAGAAAATATACACAAGCGATAGTAGATTTTTATCCAGGTGATAAAATTCCTCCTACGGAACAAAAAACTTTGATTACACAGTATTTTGCAGGCGGAAAAGAGAAAAATGAAGTGCAAGGCATGCTGAGCTCAGATGGTACTTGTCAGTATCAATCTGATCAATTAGCCAAAGAATTATCAATGAAATATCCAGATCTTGGTGCTTTGCGAGTGAGTGCTGATGTTTCACCCGCATTGTGTGTACATCAAGTCACAGTTGTGGTAGCAGACAAAGAACAACAAGATAGATTATTATCTCTTCAGAAAAAAAGAGAGTTTCCATTAATATCACGACAAAACTTATCTGATCCAACAATACCTCCTTTTTCAGAAATGGCGATTATTGATGCGACTATTTTGCAAGTTTTTGACAGCAATTCCTTTCTTGAGGAAATTCCTTATTCTAAAAGAATTCCATTTGCAAAATCTCTTGCCCCAGACAATTTTACGAAAACAGGAGCTTTTGTAGGAAAATATAGTGATTATATTCGACTTTTGGGTTTACTTGGTCATCGCCTCTGTTCACTTTGAAAAATTAAATTTTTTTACAGCTAGAAAATTTATTGCATGTTCTAAAGTAAAATCTCCAATTTTTGTCCCAATGCATTGCTAAGTGAACGGACATATGTGTCGCTGGAACAGAAAATTATGAATCGAACAGTTGGAAAAGTATCTGTTTGATTAGTGCTAAAAAGATGAGATTTCTGTTTCTCGTAGCGTCAATGTTGAGTTCTCAATTACGTTTGAATTGTATACGCTATCAGCTATTTCAGTTTCATCAATTAATTGAAGAACAGAGTCTTTACCTTTTTTTAGAAGATCATATTCTCCTACTTTGGTTCGTAAGATATCAAGGGTTATTGCACCAGACTTAAGTTGTTTTCCTAATTCATGAGTAAGTGATCTGATATAGGTGCCGCTGGAACAAGAAATGTTACATTGTGCAGTCATGAAATTTGTTTTCGAATTAATTTTAAAGAATAATTTCCATTTTTCTTTTATTTCTTTCTGTCGGAAATCTCCATTTACAGAGGTAATTTGTTTTAGTATTTCCTTTTTTAGTTTTGCAGGAGATAGCTCATTTATTCCTAATAATTTAAAATCATAAATTTCAATTGCTCTTTCTGGGATTTTGATTTCTGATAGTTTGTTAGTTCTTGTCCACCAATAGAGTGGTTTGCCATTGACTGTTTTTGAAGAAAAAGGAGGGTAAGTTTGTTTTTGTTTGCCGAGTTTTGCTTTTATAAATTGATTAATTTGTTTTGTCATTCTGGATCGAAGGGATAGAATCTTTTGATATCCTATCGAAGTCGTTGCATCTCCAGGATGACCAAGCACGAATTGTTTTTCGAGTAAGCCAAGCGCGTCATACGTGTCAGTTGCTGCTCCAAATAACACTTCAAATGTATATTCTTTTGAAAGATTGAGAAAAGTATCTTTTTGTTTGGTTGTTTCCTCCCCTATCATCAAAAGCAATACGCCATGAGCAAGTGGATCCAGTCTGCCTGCAAAACCTATTTTTTCATTTTTATATTCTGGAAATTTTTCTCTAAATTTGTTAATACTTTGAAGTGGTGTCCATCCTTGCGGTTTATAAACAGCTTGTATTTTTTTCATAGTTTAATAGCAGAGCAGAAGGTTATTTATGAAGAATGTTTGAAAGATTCTATCTGTTTTAATCTCTTTTCATGATCTTCAATTTTTTTCTGCAGTTCCTTCGTGTGGTATGCTCCAACGGTGTTGTCTGTTCTCAAATCATCGACTACGCCAACGAAGCCATCAAGAGTACTTTGCAGTTTATCAAGTTTTGTATCTAAACCTTGTACCTTATCTTTCAAACCTTGTACTTTATCTTCCAGTCTACTAACTTTCGTATCTAATTTTTGAATATCTGCTTTTGTTGATCGTTCCAATTTTTGAATATTTGCTTTTGTTGATTGCTCCAATTTCTGAATATTTGCTTTTGTTGATTGCTCCAATTTCTGAATATCGACTTTTGTGGCAAGTTTCGAAGTATCCATAGATGAAAGTATAGCATTTGTGATAGATAAATAGTCAAGGTATCAAACGTTACCAAAATTGCGTAATATTCGTATTTTTGGTAGAATATTTTTCTATGTCAGCAGCTGGGTCTCGACAATTAGAAGCTACAATTGAGCGTTCTGGTTTAGTATCAGGAAATCCAGAAGATGCAACGACTGTTGCTCAAAAGCTAGGAGTAACAGAGAAGAGGCTCAAGCTTATTGAAGAAAATGTAAATAAAAAATTATTTGAGTTAACAAAAGATCCTGAAGTAGTGCCTGGAATTGTCCATTTTGTCCCTAAATCTGAAAAAATCTTTAAACTTTCTTAATAATCCCACAGACCACTCTTGGTCCTCCTGATATCCCTGAACCATGAGTGCCGCCTTTGTAAGGATCAGGGTTGCCATGCACCATGAGTGCTGTCCCTTCTCCTCCTAGAATACAGAGTGGTCCTTCTGAAAGTGTCACTCGTGTACTAATTGCTTCCAGTGTGCCTTTCCCATTTTCATCAATCGTGATATTTGGAAGATCACCTGCATGATAAGGATGGTTTTCATCAGGATCACTATTGCCTGAAGGTCCTGGATCGAAATGTCCACCTGCACATTTAAATCCACCACTACAATCCCCTTTCTCATGAATATGAACCGCGTGTTTACCAGGAACTAATTTGACTGGATCACCTTCAAGTGTTAGAGTGATTTTGACAACTTTTTGTTCGCCAAATTCATACTCAACAAATTTTGCTTTGCCACTAATGCCTTCTCCTGTCATATCAGATGAGGCTTTGAGTATTTCTTTACCGTCAAATGAGAAAAGATTCATATGATTAAGGTAGCGAAAAATCTCTTCTAAGTCAAGCAAGAATTTTGTAAGTTGGCATCCATTGCTTTCTTTCGATGGGTTTTATACAATAAGAGCGATTATTTATGGATAAGAAATTGGAAACATTACGAAAAGAGATTGATCATATTGATAAAGAACTTTTAGAGCTACTTGCTAAAAGAATGGCAGTTGTCGCAAAGGTGGGAGCATTAAAAAAAGAAAAACATGCGTCTATCATTGATGAAAAACGTTACGAAGAGTTATTACAGTCCAAAGCGATGTTTGCGGAAAAAATTGGTTTGTCAAAAGAATTTATTAGACAGATATATGCATTAATTCATGATTACGCAGTAGAACTGCAAAAGAAAATTTAATCTGTTGTTTCCCATTTAGAAAGTTTAAGATTAACCTTATCTCCAACAAATTTTATTCCTTCATCAATCAGCATCTGTTTTTTTGTTTTAACTCCTTCTCCGGCAGAATAGCCAACTAATTTCCCATCTGATGCAACAACACGATGACAGGGAATTCTTGGTGCATCTGGATTTGTTTTCATGCACATACCAACTGCTCGAGCTGCTCCAGGACTTCCCGCAAGTTCTGCAAGTTGTCCATATGTTGCAACTTTTCCTTTAGGAATCTGCTTAGCGAGTTGATAAATCTTTTGACGAAAAGGAGTATCCATGTCTTTCTTTATACACCTTTTTTGAATAAGAAGACAAGACTGAAGATGATTAGTGCAATAAGAACAATTGTTCCTCCAGATGAGAGATTAAGATAAAAAGAACTTACGATACCTGCTATCACAGAAAAGACAGAAATAATTTCCGCAATAATAATTGTTTGTTTAAAGCTTTTCCGAAGTTGTAAGGCCGTCACAACAGGGATAACGATAAGTGCTGCTATCAGAAGTACACCAACAATTGGTATAGCAAGCGCGACAGTCAATGCTGCCAACACAATAAGAACAATATTAATGAATCTTGTTGGGATGCCATTTACTTGTGCTGCTTCTTCATCAAAGGTAATAAAAACAAGTTCTTTATAAAATGCTAGGACTGCTATCAGTACAATGATTCCAAGTCCGCCTATTAGGAAAACATCAGATTGTTTAACGGTGACAATACTCCCAAAAAGATAATTGAAAAGATCGACATTAAATCCGTGAGAAAGACTTATCAAAACAATTGCCAGCGCAAGGCTTCCTGAAAGGAAAATAGCAAGCGCTGATTCTCCATAGACTCTCTTTGATAACCGAAGCCGTTCTATAGCAACAGATGAAAGAACTGCCGCCGCAATTGCTGTCAGTAAAGGATTAATATTGAGTAGTAATCCTATGGCAACACCAGCTAGTGAAACATGAGAAAGTGTGTCTGCGATAAGGGAGTATCTGCGAAGGACTAAAAAAATGCCAATTAATGGCGCAGTTAGTGCGATAATAATTCCTGCTTCAAATCCTCTGACGATAAAACTGTATTGAAATAGTTCTAACATAAAAATTATATATTTCCTCTTTCGTGATTGTGTAAAATATAACGCAAGTCTTTTCCGTACATTTGTTCAATGCTACCGTGCTTGAGCAGCTCCTTTGGTGTACAATAACAAACAAGTTTACAGTTGATACATGCGACTTCTGTTGCTTCTTTGGCAACGATATCAAGTTCATGTGATACCAGGACAAGTGTTAGATCTAATTCTCTATTTAATTTTTTTAACAATTGGTAAAATTGTTCTTGCGTTTGGACATCGACACCGACTGTTGGTTCATCAAGAAAAATAACTTCAGGTTCTGTTGCTAGAGCACGAGCAATAAATATTCTTTGTTGCTGTCCGCCTGATAATTCGCCAACTTGATTATTTTTATATGAAAGCATGTCAACTTGTTCTAAAGCCTGCTCTACTTTTTCTCGATCTCTTTTTGTAGGGAAATGGAAAAGTCCCCGTTTTGCGTATCTGCCCATTGCTACTACTTCTTCGGCTGTTGCAGGAAAATTATTATCAAAATGTGATGCTTTTTGAGGAACATATCCAATCCGGCCCCAATCCTTAAAGGCTTTGATATTTTCCCCAAAGAGCTTAACTGTCCCTCGTGTCGGCTTGATAAGTCCAAGCATGATTTTAAGAAGCGTTGTTTTCCCTCCTCCGTTTGGTCCGATGATGCCAAGGTAATCTCCCTTGTGAAGAGAAAAGGAAATATTCTCTAAGACATTTTCCTGGCCATTGTAGGAATAGTAAATATCTTGGAGTTCAATAATATCTTGTGTGTGGTCTACTTGCTGCATGCTAAGGCTTGTTGCAAGTTTTTCAAATTATTTTCCATAACGGTAAAGTAATTTTTTCCTTGCTTCATATCATCATCGCTGATTCCTTCGAGAGGGTCAAGTACTAAGGTTTTTGCTCCAATTTCAGTTGCAATTGTATCAGATAATTTAGGACTGACCAAGCTTTCAAAGAAAATATATTTGATATTATGTTCTTTTGCAAAGCTTGCAACATTGGTCAATTGTTGCGTTGACGGTTCTTCATCGGGTGAAAGTCCTGCGATTGCCACTTGATTCAGGCCGTATCGTTGTCCAAGGTAACCAAAAGCTGCATGGGATGTAATAATATCTTTTTGTTGGCAAGCAGCAAGTCCTTGTTTATACTTAGTATCAAGTTGATCCAATTTTGCGTCAAGATTTTTTTCATTTGTTTGATAATATGATGTGTTAGTAGGATCAGCTTTGACAAATCCTTCAGTTATTTTTGTTACTTCTTTTTTTGCAAGTTGTGGATCAAGCCAGACATGTGGGTCTTTCGCTGTTTTGTCTTCTTCAATTAATTTTCTCGTCAATAATCCTTCACCTGCGGTAACAATAGTAACATTCGTTCCTTTTAAATTATCTTTAATTTTGTCTCCCCATGCTTCAACTCCGCCGTTAAGAATAAGCATATTACTTTTTTCAATTCGGGCGATATCTTGTGTCGTCGGATCGTAATCATGGGGTTCAGCTGCTGCTGGAGTCATATTTTTTACCTCTACTTTATCGCCACCAATTTGTGTCACAAAGAAATAAAGTGGATAGAATGATGCCGTGACTTCCAGCTTACCGTTTTTTGGTGAAGGAGCGACATTTCGTTTAGAAACCAATACAAGAGCTCCAAGAGCAAGAATAACAATAAGAAGAATTAAAAATATTTTTTTCATAATTATTTCTGACAATCTGAACAAATGCCAAAAAATTCTAATGAATGACTGGTAACTTTAAATTTTTTCTTTTTCTCAATTTCTTTTTCCAAAGCTGTAATATTACAATCTGAGATGTCTTGGATATCCCCGCATTTCTCACACACCAAATGATGATGATCTGCTTTTCCTGTCAGCTCATATCGAAATTTCCCTTCATGAAGTTGAATAGGTTTGACAAGACCTTTTTCTGTAAACATATTGACAATGCGAAAAACAGTTGCTGGATCTGTCTTAATATCTTTTCTATCGAGAAATTCGATCATTGTCTGGACATCAAGTGGCTTGTCTGATTTTTCAAGAAGATTCATGAGAGCCAATCGAGCAGGCGTTGCACGAAGGTTAACATCATTGAGTTCTGTTTTGCAGTCATGATTGATTTTTGCGTTTACCATATGATGAGATAGTAACATACATGCAATTTAATTGCAAGTAGTATTGTTGTCTGTTATAATATAATTGCAAATTTGTTGCAATAATATATGGCAGTAGAAACATTAAAACGTTCACCTGAAAAAATAACTAACGAATTATTTATATTTCCTTATACCCTTCGTCATCTTTGGGCAGAACGCGGTTTTGGGTCGATAGATAGCTACCAAGATCCTTTTAATGGAAAAAAAATTCAATCAGGAGAAACAATAAACTTATCTATTGAGAAAGGTGCTTTTTTATTGGATTTTAAAACATCGAAACATGAAGCTCAATTCCACAAGCTTTGTAATACTTTTGGTCTGGCAATTCCTGTTGAAAAAGATGAATTCAAGGAATTTGTAGCAAGTGGTATTGCTATAACAGACTCTACAGGAGTAAATACCCACTTTGAAAATCAAACGTTGCTCGCTGCAATTTTTCCTCCTGCTGGAAAAGAGAAACGTGTTTTGTCATTTATTGATTCCTTAACACCTCCAGAAAATCCTTATAAATGTTCTGATGCAAGTGGAAAGTTAGGGAATATTGGAAAAGAAGAAGAAGTATCGATTCATATTCACACTGGCCCAAACAATATCGGCGTTCTTGCTGCATTTGCTCTTGCTCAGCATGAGCCTTCATTGGCGCTTCTTAAAAAATGGTTTGGAGAGCAATCTGAGTTTCAGGGAAAAGCGTCTACAGATATTGCGTTTGCTCTTTCAGAAAGAGTTATCAAAGAAAAAAAAGAACAACAAGTATCACAAGAATTAACTCCTAAAGAACGAGCTGACTCTATAGCTTCCATTCTTTTTGCTGCGACATTGGATCAAGATAATGATCTGGCGATTGTCGATGCAGTAGCAGAATTAAAAAAAGAAAACTATTTTGGCAAGCTTAATATTCATCAAAAACAGCCAGAAGCACTTCGTGAACTGAATGAACAAATGACCAGGGATTTTACTGAAAGTCTCAAAACAATGCGAGAAGAAGTGACTGTTGATCCTCAAAAATTAACCCTTCTTTTATTACAAATGCATGATCAACAAGCGATAAAGAAAGATTTAGAAAATCCGCTTGTTATTCCTCCTGCAACAAATAAAGACGCAGCGATTCTTTTGGCAAAGGCGATGGAAATCAATACACGACCAGAGACAGAGAAACAATTATCCGTAAATGATAGAAAAGTGTTGGAGGGTGAAAAAATACTTAATAAACAAGGTTACTTTATTTATGGACTTGGAACAAAGCATGATGCAGGGCCATATCACGGGACACTTGTGAGAATGCCAAATGGTAAAGAAAAGATAGAACTCTGTATGGATCATGCTAAAAAAGCAGATGCTACTTTACAGACAAAACAAAAAATAGTAATCAATTCAGTCAAAAATATCATTATCAAAAGAACACAAACAAATCAACGAGTCCAACCATTAAGACAAATAGATCGTCCAAGAATTGGTATTCCAGACAAAAAACAAGCTACTCCTAAAACTCACCAACACGATCACCATGATCATGAGATTCATGAACATCATGAAGAAGAGAATATCCTTCGTGTTACCAATCCTACAAAAATGATGCTTACTGTCCTTAATAGCAAACGTGCTCTGGTGGAGATTCCAAAAATACCTGAGAATAATGAAACTGTCTGGCAAGAACGATTTCAGGTAGTTGCCGAAGTTGCACATGCTGCGGTTGTTCATTCAGACGAAGCAATACAAGAACAGCTTAATGTACTTAGTGAAGAAAACTATGTTGGGAGAATCATTATAAAACAATATGAAAAAATACCTGAAGAACAAAAAAAAGCACTCATTGATATTAGTAAAGAACACACAGAGCTTTTTAAACAGAGCTTGCAAATGCTCAGAGAGGAGACACCCGTTGACTCGAAATCTCTTACTTATGTACTAGCAAAATTGCATGGAGCAAACCCAGATGTCGTTGATGATCTTATGCAAACTGAAAAGTTACCTGCAATAGAAAAAATAACTGATGCTCAAGCAGGCGCAATCTTGGCAATTGATATGGCACTTACCACACAATCAAAACAGAAAGAAAAATCATCACGAGAAAAAATTATTCAAGAAAAAGCAAAGGAGCTTAATGAAAAAGGAATCTATTATATTTATCATGGACCAAGTCATGATGGAGCTTTTCATTTTGAAAATTTATCAATAGATAATTTGCGAAAAGGTTTGAAGGCTGATACCTGTCCTGAACATACAAAAAAAGCTGATAATAAATTAAAGCAGGTGAGGGATGTTGTTGCCAAAAAAGTTCAAAATCTTGCACCGAAAAAGACTTTTGTTTCTCTGCCTTTAGAGGTGAGACGACCGATTGGTGGATCTTTTCCGAGAAGAGACAATTTTCCTTCTGCGCAAAAAGCTCCTGATCGGACTCCTCCACCTTCTCTAATAACAGAAGGTTCAGAGCGACAACCTATGCCACCTTCACGAAGGAATGGTTTACGAACTCCTGTTCATAATATCGTAGCTTTGCAATCTACTCTCAAAAAACAACCTGAAAAGACCTATTTACGTGAAGTAACAACTGGTGGATATACACGGCCTCGCGATATTGCTGTAACAAGTGATCCACGACAAGCAGCTTTGACAATTGATGCTGCGTCGCCTATTCCACGTTCTCAACTTAAAAACGAATCGGTTATTAGTAATATTGGCAATGCTGTTTCTGTTGCACACACAGAATCTTTATCAGCGTCATTTCCTAAAGAATCATTAGCAAGCACTATTGCTTTGCCAACAAAACGCGAAGTTGTCTCTTCTCTGCCAGCAAGGGAAAAAGCTTCGACTGCATCTGATTCTAAGAGACTTAGATCAGTAAGAGCAGCAATACAGCAAGAAATGGGAGGTGCTAGCGTTACTTCTGTTCCTGTTCAAACTACTTTACGAATTGTTAGAAGCAGGACAAAAGGAGCAGTATCGATTATCGATAATAAAAGAGAAAGTACTGTTGGAACTGGACCAACCATAACTGTCCGTGCAGAAAATCATTCAGCATCTTCTCGACCGGCTTTGCGATTAGTAAAGACTGAAAAAGGTGGAAAGCTCCCTGAACAAATTCCTACTACTGCTAAAATAACAACACTCGATACTGCACCTATTTTGTATGTTACTTCTTCACCAACAGATACGCCTACTATATCGGAAACAATAACTACGTCAAGTGGCAATCCGCACATAGCAGAGCATGTTGTGACCGTTGGTCCAGCAATGCATTCACAAAATGAAAGAGCAACAATCAGTTCTCGATCAAAAAATACTCGTTCATCAGAGTTTTCTCTAAAGACAAAGTCTGAGAAAGGTCCTTCTTCACCAAAACCAAACAATACACTTACTCCTGATCAAGCAAATACTACACAAACACAAAAGATGAAAAATGTGAGTGGTGAACAAACAGCAAAACAAGTTACAAAAGCATTCGAAAAGAAACAAGAACAAAACGTTGAACAGCAAGTAACTCAACAATTAGAACAAGCCGCTAAAAGTACTACAAAAAGAAAAGAAGGAGAAAATGCTACTTCGCAGATAGAAACAGAAGATAAAGAAACAGTTGTCCAAACAAAAACAGGCGAATTTGCAAAAGTTCGACAAAAAGCATCAACGACATCTACAGGAAATACTTCTCATGCAAAATCCAATCGATCGGAAATCAACGAACAAGCAGATGAAGCTCCTGTTAAAAATAAACTTGAAAATAAACAACAAGCAGAAAAAGGAACAGACGAAACAAACAAGCAACAAGCACAACAAAGATCTACGGTAAAGGTTAGTTCAATTATTGCTCCGACAGTGCAGAGAGCAAAAAGGCAAAGTGAATCACAAAGTTTATCTCTTGGAGTAGGTGATGGACAATATTTGAATACAAAGGATCTCTCTGCTGCAAAAGATGAAGTGAGAAATATTTTAAATCAGCTTGCCGCCTAGAGTATGAAAACACAAAAGAAAAAATTTCGTATTATTGTCCGGCCTTGGATACCTCGCAAAATTCCCTACCAAATTCTTACGACCAATGTTAAGATGATTTTAGAAGAAGCATATCCAAAATTAAAAAAAGTAGTTTATGTTGGCTGGGCAAGGCGTTTATATGATGGGAAAAAGCAAATTATTTATCTAGCAGCAACTGGTGACAGCGGAATTGAAGCGCGGAAAGTTTTTAAAACGAGTGAGAGATTTGGAGAAAATATTTGGGTGATTATCTAAAACTCAATTCGTTCGCCCTCGTTGATTTGTCCGTTGATAATCATTTCAGCCAACGTGTTTTCTATTTTATCTTGCACCAGTCGTATCATTCCGCGAGCACCATAGCGAGGATCATAACTTTCTTGTGCTAATCGGGAGAGTGTCTCTTTTGCCACAGAAAAACCAATATTTCTCTTTACCAATTCTTGTTGCAATTTCTCAATCTGCAACTCCCCTATTTTTTCCAAAGCCTCAGGAGTAAGTGCATTAAAAATAATAATATCATCAAAACGATTAATAAATTCAATACGGAAATAATCTTGTAAAATTTCTTTCAATTCTTTCTCAATTTCTGTTTGCGTTTTTCCTTCTTCGATAAGATCCAGGATATCTTCAATACCGGCATTGCTTGTCGCCACAATGATAGTATTTTTAAAATTAACAACTTTTCCTTGTCCATCAGTTAGTCTTCCATCATCCAATACTTGTAAAAAAATATCAAAAATTCTCGGATGAGCTTTTTCGATTTCATCCAAGAGTACCAGATTATATGGTTTGGCTTTAATCGGATTTGTTAATTGTCCACCTTCTTCAAATCCGATATAACCGGGAGGTGCACCGATCATTCTCTGTACGGTATGAGCCTCGGCATATTCTGACATATCAAGTCTGACCATTGCTTCTTCATCACCAAAAATTTCTTTCGCGAGTGCTTTGGCAAGTTCTGTTTTTCCAACACCTGATGGACCGACAAAAAGAAATGAACCAATTGGACGATTCTTTTTGCCAAATCCAAGTTTGGATCTTTGGATAACTTTTGAAACCCGACTTATCGCATCATCTTGTCCTTTAACTTTTCTAGCAAGTTTTTGAGGCAATGCTGAAAGATCTTTTTTATCAAGTTCAGTAAGACTGCCGATAGGAATTGCTGTTTTTTGTGAAATGATTGATCTCAGAATTTCTTTTGAAACAGTATGCATTGATTGGCTTTGGGCAAAAAGCGCTGCTTCTTCAAGAAGGTTAATGCCTTTTGCCGGAAATGATTGATCAGGCATATATTGTTTGGCAAGTGATAATAATTCGTCAAGAAAATCTTTTTCAAAAGACACATGCATATTTTTTACAATTCGATTTTGATGATAAGTAAGAATTTTTTTTGTTTCATTTTGTATTGGTTCATCAATTGAGATTACTTCAAATCGAGAAATAATACCGGGATTTTCAGCAGCAAATTTTTTATAAGAAATGTCATTTGCAGTTCCAATAATTTGACAATTTTCAACAGCATATTTTATTTGTCCTGCATCAAAAGTAAATAATTCATCCATAAAAAGTAATGCTTTTTTTCCTGCTGAGACACTTAAGATATTTACCACTTGATCAAAAAAAGCACTGTTGCCAGAAAAAAGTTGAAAAACTTTTGTTGACTGTCCATATGATTTAATCGCTTGTGCGAGAGTTGTTTTGCCTATTCCAGTTGCGCCGACAAGAAGGACGCTATTTCGAAAACTTCTTTTTAAAACTCGTTGCATTTCGGCAAGTTCTTTTTCTCTTCCAATAAACGCAGTTGGTTGAGAAAGATTTTCAATTTTATGTAGATTCTTTAGAAGAATTTCTTTCAAAACCAATCGATAATCATGAGATTTTCCTAATTCTTCAAGACCTTTTAGCGCAGCAAGCAAAAGAACATGTTCATCTGTTGTAGGACAACCAAGCAGTTGTCTTTGCGATGCACAATGTTGTTCCAAATGAGTAGTAACAGATATTATTGGTGCTTTTTTGGCAAAAGATAATCTTGTTGTTTGTAGTTGTTTTTCTTCGAGAAGTTTTTTTAAATTATTTCTTACCGTTTCAGCGGATTCTAGTAAGGAAAAATTGGTTGATTGTTCAAGAAGACTTTCTGCAATTGCCGCAAAAAAAAGCGGTTCGTTGTCTCTATATTTATTTTCAGCATCTTGTTTTATTTGTTCTAAATTCATTGGTTGTAAGACCAGAAAATCCCAAGTTGGGATTTTCTGATATGTATTGTGTTAAATTTCCTAAGTAGAGTATATGCAATCAAATTGCATTTGTCAAGGATGAATTTTGGTTTTCTTTGCCAAATGAGTTAAAATAGAAACAGTTCCATGAGGAGAAAAATATTTATCTCGTTTTTTATTTTTGTTGGCAGTTTTTGTTTTTTATTCACAGCATCACCAGTACAAGCACATATTGGTGGTGGTCCGCCATTTGTAAAAGTAGATGGGAAATATGCAAATACTAATCAATATTATCAAGGAGAAACGACACTAAATATTCCGCAAGACTTTCCTCCTGATTCTTATTTGGTTAATAAACCAATAAAAATAGAAATCGATGTCGATCAACTCACCAAACAAACAACAATCCCTCCACAATATGCACGACAGCTAACATTTCGTTGGTCTGTTATGGATGGTGATAATTTTGATCATATTTTTCAAAAATATAAATATGGCAATAGTATTAGTTATACATTTACCAAACCCAAATCATATCTTCTTATCGTTGAAGCAAAAGCACCTTTTGCTGATAACAATTATATTATTATTGATACTGTTCAGCTTAACGTTGTTCCAACGCTGTCTTATCAACTTCCCAAAGTTGCAGTATTTGTTGGTGTAAAAGATCAAAAGACGCAAAATTCAGTACTCCTTGTTTCCCAAACAACATTTGATCCACAGAATAAATCTGAAAAATATATCTGGGATTTTAATGATGGAAAATTGGAAAACGGACTTTCGATTGATCATACTTTTGATGCATTGAGTCCATACGTTACGAGATTCGTTTACAATCGGGTTATCGATGGGGATGGATTTATTAGCGATATTGGATTTGCTGGAGAAAATTTTCAGGGAAGATTACGATTTGTTCCTTTTGGCAATATGAGGACAGTACCCGTGACAACTGGTAGTTATGCTGATGCGATTAAAAAAGCAAATCCAGTGACTCAAAATATGTCGGGAATTTTTATTGCGATTGGATTAGTTATTGTTGGATTTATTTTTTATAAAATGTTTTTGGAGAAAATAAATTAAGAAAATGAGAGGAAAAAGAGCAAAAACTATAATATATACACCAAAAGTGGCGAAGAAATTAGCAGTAGCAATTCCGGAGTGTTGATTTGTTCCTTGATCAACTCGCCAATCCCAAGATAAGGTAAATGGTTGAAAAGCATTTGGTGTTTTGGGTTTACCAATAATTTTTATTTGATAGACATCGATTTTCGGAAAGGTATAAAACACACTCTTTTGAAAAAGTGGCTGGGAATAAATTGTCTGTCCATTTTCAACAATCAGAAAAGTACAATCACAATCTTGTGAAGAAAATTTATTTTGTTTATCTTTAAAGTCAAAAAAGAAACCACTTTGTTGTCCCGCAACCGGTGTATCATCTGGATCGATATGCAAAAGCGCACCAATATTTTTATCACTTGCCAAAATATGAGCATCAGCATATGGAGGGAAAAATAAAAAGCAAAAAAGTAAAAAGACAAATGAAAAATAAAAAGTTATAAGAAGTTTTGTTTTTTGCATCTTAATGTAGTGTAATCGTAAAGTCTGCAGTAAGCAACTGGCCGTTAGGATTAAATTCTGCAAACATTCGGTAAGTTCCTTTTTTAAATGGTCCATAAATTCCTATTGGAAGAAAATCAACTGTTGGTCCTCCCTTTGCATTTGCAGGAGGTGGAGTAAGACTGTATGGATGAACATGAATAAAATCAAAAGTGTCTTGATTAATCATTGTGAGATGTCCAAATGCATCAAGATATGGTTTTAAGTCGGTAACTGGTTTACCTGTTTGTTTATCTGTAACAGTTAGACTAATTGTTTGTTGTCCCAATGACATTGCAGCTGCATTAAGTGGTCCGTGTGTATCAACTGAGACAGTATAGTTTCCAAAATCTTTGGGGTTGTCTGTATCTGGTTTGGTTTGTGAAATTGCTAGGTGTTTTGGGATATTTCCAACAGGCAGACTAAATCCTACTTGCTGCTCAATACCACCAAAAGGCTGAAAAGAAATATACATATGATACATGTCATTCGTTGGAAATTGCGTCGTGATAACAAAATCTTGTCCATCTTGTGTTGGATGAATATGACTAAAATACGTTAAATTATTATTGACAATAATAAGATGCATTTGTTTAGCATATAAAGTGCGGAAGAATGGAACGCGGATTCCTGAACTTGCATCATAAATTTGGAAATGAATTGTTATGTCTTGGTTGGGTTGAGTAGTTTTAGGATCAGTACTCATGCTGACGGTATAACGTTTGGTTCTGTCACCATTGAGACCGGGGAGATTATTAAAATTGTTTCCAAGAGGATTTTGTTGTGCTTGTTGCGCAAGTTGGCGGTGTGCTGCATGAATATCAAAAGAAACAGGACCATTAGTAGATGGCACAATTGGTGAAATGAAACTAAAAAAGATAGTACCAAGAATAACTGCCGTTACTGTAAAACTTAAACCAAATGATGGAAGGCGAATAAATTTTTTGAAGATATTATCAAATCGTGGGGTTTCTAAAAGGAGCAAAAACGCAAGTGCAAAAAAAGTAATTTTAGAAATAATTCCTGAAAGATTGGAGAAATGAGTTCCTAATATAAGCGTATGGGCAAGAATTAAGATCCCTCCTAAATAGATAAATCGATGCAAGAGTTTCCAATTTTTAAATCGCATTTTTTCAATAGCCCAATCAAGCGAAGTGATTGTGAGAAAAAATAAGATGATTAGTGCAACAAAGCCCAAGAGAACTGCTACGAGATAGTGCCAATCAAGAAATCCTAAACCAGCAAATCCTCCAAGTTGATAAAAAAACGTCAAGAAAGTATGAAGAAAAGCAAAATAAAAGGCACTGACACCGATTGCGCGTCTGGCATGTAAAAATTGTTTGGTAAAAGGAAATGTTTTAAATGTATAGCAAAATGGGCCAGCAAGCAGTGAGAAATACAAAGCAACTAAGCTGGTTAATCCATAAATTTGTTGCATTTTAATAATTTGTAACGTGCCGGATGGAATTGTTATCGTTGCCCATAGATAGATACTTCCTGAAAAAAGGAAGCTAAAGGCAAGGAAATAAAATCGAAGATTTCTGAGAAGACTACTGAAATAGTTTGTCATGCTAGACTTTTGGTTGTTTTTTTCGTCGTTCAATTTTTCGAAGACTATACATAATTCGTTGGTCAAGATTGATATTTTTTACCTTGGCAAAACGGACAATCGCGACAAGAATATCACCAAGTTCCTGTTGATAGGTTTCATCCTTCTGCGCGGCAAGATTTGTCCCTTTTCTGCCATGTTTGGCGAGATACGCCCGTGCCATCTCTCCTATCTCTTCCACAAGATTAAGGATCAAAATTGAGCCATACTCATCATTTGCGTTAACGCTTTCATCAATGCGTTCAAGATACGCAAAATATTTTCCAAACGGCGATCCTTGTATTCTTTTTGCCATAGTGTGTCTATTATATACTTTTTTCTTGAAAATTTGTATAATTGGGAACATATTCATGAAAACCTCCGCAAGTTTGTTCCTGACAGATATTCTTCCGCACAACAGAAAATTATTTCATAAGATAGTAAAAAGTAAAATTTTTGATCATCATCCTCTCGATGAGGTATTTTCCGCTTTAAAAAAAGCAGGTTTGGATGGGATTGAATTATTGCTTCCTTCATATAGCATTACAACAGATAAAATACTCAAAGAAGTAAAAGATGTTTTGCATGAGCATCATATGCCGGTTTTGAGTGTTCATCAAGTGTTGCGTTTTTTTACAAAGACTCGTCTCGCGGAAGTAGAAAGACTTTTTGAAATTGCTCAGATTCTTGGCGCAAAAATAATTGTTCTTCATACTAATTCTGCGGGCAAACAAGTATTTGATAGTGAATATGTTGATGCACTTCACTCCCTTGAAAAAAAATATGCTATCAAAATAGGTTTTGAAAATATGGAAAAATTTATTGGGTCTCTTCATCGGGGTCACAGTTGGCATCAGAAAAAATTTGCAGAACTTATGAAAAAAAACGATTTTTCAATCACCTTTGATACAACTCATTTAGCACATTCAGGTGGTGATATTATAAATTTTTTTAAAAACAATAAAGATCGAATTATTAATATTCACCTGAGTGATTATAAATTTCATATTCTTAATAGTAATCTTCGTCCTCTTCGTTACAAACATCTTCCCCTTGGTAAAGGAGAATTGCCTATCGGAAAATTTCTGTCGGTATTAAAGAAAGAAAAATATAATGGTAACGTGACACTGGAAATTAATACAGATATTGTTGGTCTCTGCCAAAGCGCAGGGATAATGCACACTGCCTTAAGAAAGAATAATGAAGAACAAATTACATAAAAGATCTCAAAAGCCTCGTTATATTACGATAAGAATTCAATACTACCCACTGAATACCAAACTTATTATCTTTCCGCTGGTTTTACTTATCCTGATAATTTGTGTTTCTGGATCGAATTATATTTTCAACAATTGGCAACCTGTTCCTGTCTATGCAACTTCTCCTGCTTTAATTAGTAAAACACCTTTTAAAACAGCATTTCCTTTTTTGCAAGCGACAACTTCCTCCACACTGGCGTATGGTGAAGATACTGTCCCCGCTGATATAGATAAGAATAATGACATAATAGTTTTCCATGGATCACGAGATAAAAAAAATATTGCGCTAACGTTTGATGCGGATATGACAGAAGGTATGAAAAATATGCTCCAATCTGGTGTAGTGAAAAGTTATTACGACAAACGAATTACTGATTATCTTACTGCGACACATACTGAGGCGACATTATTTTTAACAGGAATGTGGATTGAGTTATATCCACAAGACGCTAAGGAGCTTGCTACAAATCCACTCTTTGCATTAGGTAATCATTCTTATTCCCATCCATCTTTTTCAGGTGTTTGTTATGGCTTGAAACAAATTTCTGATAGTCAAAAACAAGAGCAAGTTGAGAAAACACAGCAGCTTCTGAAAAATCTTACCGGAGTGGATAACACATTATTCCGTTTTCCAGGAGGATGCTATGGACAAAGCGATCTGCAAACGACTAAAAATGCCGGGCTTACTGTGATTCAATGGGATGTTGCTGGGGAAGATGGGTTTAATGATAATGTTGTATCTGTTGAAAATAATGTTATCAATAATGTAAAAAACGGCTCAATTATTGTTTTACATATGAGTGGTTATCCAAATGCACCTCGGACACTCGATGCTTTGTCGACAATTATTGATACATTAAAACAACGAGGTTTCACGTTTGTCAAAGTTTCTGATTTGTTTGCACAACCCACACCAACTCAACCGCAAGATTTAGAACAAAATCTTAGCCTATAGTTGATTTCTTTGCGTTTTTCTTATATAATCTTTTTATTCTCCCCGGGGATCCAATGATTGCTATGTTTTGGCTAAACTGCTATGATTGTTGTGCCGCGAGGAGCGGTTTTTTTATATGATAAATATTCGAAACGTCGGTATCATCGCACACGTTGACCATGGTAAAACTACTTTGGTTGATGCGTTGCTTCGACAGTCAAAAACAAAACTTAATAAAGAAGTAGTAGATACGGAGCTCATTATGGACAGCAACGAATTGGAAAAAGAGCGTGGTATTACTATTTTTTCCAAAAATGCATCGGTTAATTGGAATGGGACAAAAATAAATATTATCGATACACCAGGTCACGCGGATTTCGGTGGTGAAGTTGAACGTGTTCTCACAATGGCAGATGGATGTTTATTACTTATTGATGCCAAAGAAGGTCCAATGCCGCAGACTCGTTTTGTCCTGAAAAAGGCGCTTGAAAAAGGACTTCGTATTATTGTTGTGGTAAACAAAATTGATAAGCCAGATGCACGTATTCATCATGTGTTGGACAAGACGCTTGATTTGTTTCTCGAGCTTGGAGCAGATGATAATACTGCCGATTTTCCAATCGTTTACGCTTCAGGAAAAGATGGTAAAGCAGGGTTACAAGATGATCTTTCAACCATGACTGATATTTCTCCTATTTTTGAAGCTATTATGCAGCACATTCCCGCTCCTGCTGGCGATCCAAATGCGCCTTTGCAACTTCTTATGACAACGCTTGGCCGTGATGATTACAAAGGACGTATTGCAACAGGAAGAATTTACAATGGAACTCTTCGGGCAAATCAAGAAGTCATGCATATCAATCGAGATGGCGTGATGAAAAAGTATCGATTAACTTCGCTTACAACCTTTGAAGGATTGGGCCGAGTTGATGCGCAGGAAGTCCAAGCCGGTGATATTGTCGCTATTTCTGGAATTCCAGATATTACAATTGGTGAAACAATCGCAGATCCCTTAAATCCGATTGCCTTGCCGGTTTTGGCAATTGAAGAACCGACAGTGAAGATGACATTTAGTGTCAATGACTCCCCTTTTGCAGGGCAAGAAGGAGAATTTAAAACTTCACGACAAATCCGCGAACGACTTTTCAAAGAACTTGAGACAGATACAGCACTTCGTGTTGAAGACGCACCGGATGGAAAGTGGCTTGTGTCAGGACGTGGTGAGTTGCATTTGGCAATCTTTATCGAACGTATGCGGCGTGAAGGGTATGAATTTCAGGTATCCCGTCCGCATGTTATCTTAAAAGAAATTGATGGCAAGAAAATGTCACCGTTTGAACGCGTCTTTATTGAAGTAAAACAAGAATTTTCTGGAATTGTTATGCAAAAATTGGGTGCACGAAAAGCTGTTCTTGAAGATATGACGACTGATGATAAAGGAATTGTCTTTTTTCAGTTTATTATTCCAACAAGTGCATTTTTTGGTTACCGGAGTGAATTTATCACAGATACCCGCGGGCTTGGTCTTATCAATACAACCTTTTTCAAATATGATGTTGAGATAGGCGAACCTCTCAGACGAGAACATGGCTCACTCGTTTCATCAGAGACAGGACAATCCAATCTGTATGGATTAACAGGTATTCAAGAACGAGGGACACTTTTTATTGGTCCAGGTTACTCTGTCTATAAAGGCCAAGTTGTCGGAAAAAATTCCCGATCTGACGATATGCGGGTGAATGTCTGTAAGGCCAAACAACTTTCAAATATGCGATCTAAAGGAGATGGTTCAATGGAGCATTTTGATACGCCACATGTTATGAATCTTGAAGAAGCTTTGGAATATGTCTCAGAAGACGAATTGGTTGAAGTTACACCCAAAAATGTGAGAATCAGAAAAATGATTTTGGATGAAGCCGAGGCGCGACGAATGAGATCACAAGGGTTGCTTTAATTTATGATATAATAGATTATATGCCCACTTCTTATTCTTGGTATACCTCTAAAACTACAGAAGAATCTCCTGATAATATTCATCAGATACTTGCATACGGTAGTTTAAGCGAAATAAAATCTCTTAAAAAAGCATTGGGAGAAGAAGTTGTAAAAAAGAAATTTATGTCCTATCCTAAAAAAATATATACAGCATCTTCCTTGAATTTTATTACAAAATTTATACTACATATTTCTACTTCTATTGATGAACAAAAATATCTCAAATCTACACCTCGATATTATTGATAATAAAAGACAAGAATTACTGCATAAATTAGTTCCCTTTACTAAGGATTTTGTTTTGGGTGGAGGTACTGCTCTTGCGTTACAGTTACATCATCGTGAATCCTACGATTTTGATTTTTTTAGTACAAAATCAATTCCCGGAAATCTTCTCGAAAAAATTTCTAAAGTAATATCTGTTAAAAATATTGCAGTTGATTCGCCTGATGAATTGACATTTTTTACTATCGAAAATATCAAAATTACTTTCCTCTGTTATCCATTCAAAGATTTGCATGCATATCAGGAATTGGATGAAGGCTTACGACTATTTTCGATAAAGGATATTGCAATTAAAAAAGCATATACGATCGGTAGAAGAGGAGAATATCGGGATTATTTTGATCTTTATATGATATTAAAAAATAATTACATTACTCTTTCTGAATTAATTACTGATGCGAAAAGAATTTATGGAAGTGTTTTTGAAGAAAAGATTTTTTTGCAACAACTTGTTTATTTTGATGATCTTTTACATTTTGAAATTATTCCTCTAGATAAGGCTTCTATTCCTGCACCAGAAGACATAAAACATTTTTTTGAAAAATTAGTAAATGAGTACACAAAATGATTTTGGATGAAGCCGAAGCGCAACGAATGAGGTCATAAAGGTTGCTTTAAGATTAAATCCGTAGCAGTTCTCCATTTCTCTTCAGCCAGGTGCGATACTCTCGATACAATGGATACATTTTCCTCACCGTTTCCCAAAAATCTCGTGAATGATTAAGTTCTGTTAAATGCGCTAACTCATGAGCAACGACATAATCAATGACAGCAAGTGGTGCCATGATAAGTCGCCAATTGAAATTGAGTGTTTTTTCATTGCTGCATGAACCCCAGCGTGTCTCAGCGCTTGTTATTGCAACTGATCTGTATGTTAGTCCTGCTCTTTGAGCATAGAATGCTACTCGTTCAGTGATAATTTTGCGAGCTTGTTGTTTGTACCAGCTTTCCAGATAGGATTTGAGATATTTTTTTTTGGGACTTGCCAAATACAATTTATCTTCAACTTCTATAATATTTTTTTGGCTCAGGCGTATCTCTAAAGGATAACTTTTGCCTAAGTATAAATATTCATCAACTGCTTTTCCAGCTTGTCTTACTTGCATGTTGAGCTGTTTCTGTTCAATCCATTCTTTATGCTCATCAAGAATTTTTGCTATATGTCTGTCAGGAAATCGTGTCGGAACTTTAACGACAATCGTACTATCCGGCATGATTTGTATACCAATGGTTGTTCTGTTGGAACGGATGACGTTTACCTTATTCATGAGAGGAGAATGATTATAGCACTTTTTTTAACGATCAGGGCAGAGATCACCAAGAGGACAATTATCACATTTGTGAGGACGAGCAGGACAATATTCACGACCAAAATTGATAAGCAAATGTGAAAAATCGATCCACTTCTCTCTTGGAACAATTTTCATCAGATCTTGTTCGATTTTGACTGGATCTGTCTGATCTGTTAATCCGAGTTTTTTACTCAGTCGCATCACATGTGTATCAACAACGATTCCTTCTGCTTTACCAAAAGCATTTCCCAAAACAACATTGGCTGTTTTTCTAGCAACACCGGGAAGTGCATCTAACTCTTCCATTGTCTCTGGAGTTTTGCCGTGATGTTTTTCAACAATCATCTGGGCTGCTGCTTTAATATTTTTCGCTTTGTTGGAATGAAAGTTGACGCGTTTTACCATTGCGTCAATATCTTCAACCGGTGCGTTGGCAAAGTCTTCTGCGGTTTTATACTTTTTGAAAAGCTCGGGTGTTATGGTATTGACAACTTTATCAGTTGCTTGTGCTGAAAGAATTGTTGCGATAAGAAGTTGCAAAGGAGTTTTATAATCCAGTGCAGTTTTGGGATGCGGATAAATTTTGGAAAGCCGTTTAATGATCTCTTTTACTTTTTCTTCTTTGCTCATTTATTTATTATAGCATGAATATATTAGTGACCATCTTTTTGGGAAAGTGCGCTTGCTAATACAATAACCGATTGTACTTTTTTAAATAATTTTGGTTTATTTTCTCTAAGTTCAGTTAAAATAGGTAATAATTCTTCAACTCGTTCTGTAGGTTCTTTCATCAAATGAAGTGCGTGTCTTAATTGTGGTCCACCTATAACGCTCGATTGAGGATCTCTTACTGAATCAATAAGTAATAATAAGTGCTCAACTGGTGAAACAGGCCTTTGCCTTTCTGGGGTTGTAATATTTCGTAGTCTTTCCATAAAAAGTATTATACCATGAAAATATTATTGCCACTTGATTTTAATCAATGTATTTTTGTATAGTTAGTAATTATGGATGATGATCAAAAAATTGTTGATGCTGAGGTGATTTCTGAAGAGGTTGATGAGGAAGTATCAAATGCTAATGCTGATATCGATAAAGCAGAGTTCAATCAAGCGTCAGCACTCATGAGCCTTGAAGAGCTCATTAAAAACCATATCATCAATATTGACAAGCTCCGCGACGAACTCAAGCAGCAGCGAGAAATGTTTGAAGATTCTTTCATTAACAATCCAACCTACAGAGAACACGTTGAAAAAGTAAAAGAAGCGAATAAAGCAAAGAGTTCGGTGAGGCAACAAATCGCCAAACAGCCATCAGTTGCACAGCTTAAACAAAAAGTTGATGATTTACGTTTTGATATTGGTGAGCAAAATAAAACGCTTTCCGACTTACTCCAAGACTACAAAGAACAAACAGGCGCAACTCAACTTGAGGTGAATGGGAAAACATATGCGATTGTAAGCGTTTCAAAGCTTGTCACCAAAAACTCCAAATATAATCCTTAATCCCTGATGAAAAGAATTTTTTTTAAAATTCTTGCCCTTCTCCCCTATTGTTTTGTTTTTCTTGCATCGTTGGCATTTTCTACAGATCCAGATCTTGGTTGGCATTTAAAATACGGTGAGTATTTTTTCCAACATGGATCGGTGCTTCGTGACAATACATTTTCTGTCATGATGCCGCAGTTTCATTGGGCGAATGTTTCATGGGGTACTGATCTGTTGACCTATGCTGTGTATCACAGTGGGGGTTTTGGGGGTTTAACAATTTTGGGAAGTATTGTTGTGACGGCAACGTTTTTCTTTTTTTCAAAAGCTGCCACGCTTTCTGTGTGGGACGAGGCGTTTCTTTTTCCTTTGCTTCTTTATCTTGAAAAACCGCTCAATGTTGTATCATTTCGTGGGCAACAAATCAGTTTGCTTTTTCTTGGTATTTTGATTTATCTCATGCGTTTGTCTGAGAAAAAGCCAAAATTGTTATACTTTACTATTCCTTTATTTCTGCTGTGGGTCAATTTACATGGAGAATTTTTTCTGGGGCTTGCGTTGTTTGCGATATGGATTGGGTTAACAGTTTTACAAAAATATTTTTTTATCTATCAAAGAAACTTTGAGAAAATTTTTCCTGATATTAAATTTTTAGGAAGTATTTTTATTCTTTCTTTTTTGGTGACAATTATTAATCCTTTTGGCATTGGCATGCATCTTGATCCGATTGGTCATCTTGGCAGTCCGATTCTCAAAGATGTTGCTGAATATCTTTCTTTTCCGATGCTTTCTCAACCTTGGTGGAATCAAGTAACTGTTGCAACGCTGTTGGCTCTTAGTTTGCTTTTTTTCTATTTCCAAGGGAAATTACAATCGAAACTTCCCTTTCTTGGTGGAGCGATTGTATTGTATATGTTATCTTTTGAGGTAAGAAGATATGCTTGGCCTGCTTATTATTTGATTTTTCCTTTTTTACAGCCACTTTCACAAATATTTAGACCAGATAGTAAAAAATTTACTACTATTGTTTCAACAGTGCTTCTGTTGGGCCTTTTAACAATTACTTTTGTTGGGAATTATCCTTACAGTAAGTTTCTTCATTATTCTTGGAGTTCGTATTGTCCACAGAATAATATTGGTTGTTCAGCGAAATCAGCGGAATTTCTCAAGCAGCACCATCTTACCAATCATTTATTTTCTTTATATGGTTGGGGTGGATGGCTTATCTGGAATTATCCAGAAATTAAGCCGACAATTGATGGCAGGATGCATATTTGGGTTGATGATAAGGGCTATAGTGCTTTTGCGGATTATTATGGATATGAACAAAACATGAAGGATATTGATAAATCAAATTATGATGTTGTGTATATGTCTCCTGACAAGCCGATTTATGATCATATGAAAGATTTGGTAAAGATGGGTAAATGGAAGATAATATATCAGGATAATTTTTCAGGAATTTTTGTGAGGAACTAAATATAATTGTTTGATTGGATCTGTATTTACAAATTAATAAGTATTTGTTATCTTACTATTGAATGATTAACTACACCATTTGTTGTTGCACAATTTTCACTTAGTGGGGTTGTGTTTTTGTGTGGAACAGTCCCGCTACGAAATTGCCTGTGAAGCAACAAATCTTCCTCTGTCTTTGATATGCCAAATAAACGCGGTGCGCAAGTTGGAAGACTCTAGTCAGGTGTTTTGGGAAGAGATATTGTTACGCTTATTTAAGTGCAGTCTCGACTTTTGCTTTAAACTGGTCGTATGGCAATCCTCCAACGATTTGTTGGCCGTTTAGATAAAATGTTGGTGTCGCGCTGACATTTAATGCATTGCCATCAGTAACATCTGCTTGAATTTTAGAAGCAAATTTTTTAGACTCAACATCGTTTTTGAATTTATTTTCATCAAGGCCGATATTTTTTGCGTACTTCATAAAATAATCCATTGGTTTGGTGCTTTCTCCCCAGTCTTTTTGATTGGTATACAGCGCGTCATACATTTCAAAAAACTTTCCTTGGGCACCGGCTGCTTCTGCTGCTTCTGCTGCGATAGGCGCATTTGGATGGACTGGCAAGGGGTAATTTCTAAATACAAACGTTATTTTACCTTTATAGTCATTGAGTAATTGTGTAACGATAGGATATGCAGCTCCACATGCTGGACATTCAAAGTCACCAAATTCTACCAAGGTCACTTTTGTTCCTTTTACTTCTTTTTTGTGACTATCATTTTTGATGAGGAGTTTTTGTTGTGTGGAGGATATTGTAACTGTGGGTTTACTTGATGAAGCATTGCCGCCAAACATAAATGCAGCTGCAACTACAATAACAAGGGTTGCGATTCCAATGCCTGTTAAAATTTTTGCTTCTTGGCTCATATTATAACTTCGTAGATTGCTTCGTCACTTTGTGATCTTGCAATGACAATGCATAGATTATCGTACAAATATTAATAAATGTAAAGGCAATAAATGAACCAAGGGGAATAGTAAAAAAGCCAAACCATTCAAGTTGGCGTGTGGTACATGATATACCCGCCTGGCATGGCGCAATGCTCTCAGGAATAATATGGTAATACAACAAATTGTGATAAAGAGCGATGGAAAAGCCAATAAGACTGAGTGGAAGAATATAATAAGGTAAGTATTTATCTTTTTTTAAAATGCCAACTGCGCTTATTGCGACAAGTGGATACATACAAATTCGTTGATACCAACAGAGAATACAGGGAACAAGTTTCATTACTTCACTAAAATACAAACTGGCAAGTGTTGAGATAAGAGAAAGAACAAAAATAATATAAGGAAGATAAGGAACAAATTTCTTCATAGAGGTATTATATCATTTTATTTTGAGGAGTTATTTTTATTAATTAACTGATACATTACTCCAGTGGATCCCATCTTGTATTTCATCCATGATATATTCATCTTCTTCATCAACTTGGTCTTCGAGTGCTTGTGTTGCGGTGATAAGAAATGTTTGGTTAAAGTACCCATCGTAATCAGAGATAGTTGCATTGTTGAGTGTATATTTTTTACCTTGTTTATAAAAAACTATTTTCATAGTTAGTTCACTTTAAAGCACAATCGTAAAATTTCTATAGTAAGTTTGTAAGAATTAGTTAAGAAAAGAAGAGCAAATATCTACGTTTTGGAAAACTAACTGCTTCTTGACAGCGATAAAATCCTTATGCTAATATTCAATTCCTGCTCAATCTGCCCTCTTATTCATTAATATTTTATGAAGAATTTTGTATCCTTGATACGTATTCCTTTTATCCTGTTGCAAACAGATTACAATGCTTTATCCTCTGCTCCGGTTGCTAATACTTCCCGCTTTCAATCATTTCTCCAATTTAATTTTCGAAAAATAAAACGTTTCTTTAAAAATTCCCCTTATCTTCCATTTATTATTGTTATTCTTTTTATTACTCTTGTTGCTTTTTTTGCTATCAAAGGAATTCTTTTAAAACCAGCGCAAACGACAGCAAGTAATACAAGACCAACAAATCAACAAGTAGCAATTGATAAACCAATTGCACAACAGACGCTTGAAAAACAATTTACTTTTCCTTTGAAAGATCAGAGCGGTAAAGTAGTGAGTAATCTCATGTATGATATTCAAAGCGTAGAACTTCGAAACCAAATTGTTGTCAAAGGCCAAAAAGCAACCGCAATCCAAGGCCGAACTTTTTTGATTATTAATTTGAAAATAACCAATAATTACGATAAAACGATTCAGATTAATGCTCGCGACTATATTCGTCTTATCATCAATGGTTCAACAGAAAAATTCGCACCAGATATTCACAATGATCCTGTTGAAGTGCAAGCAATCTCTACAAAATACACGCGTGTTGGTATCGCAATTGATGACGCAACGAGAAACGTCGTTTTGCAAGTTGGGGAAATAACTGGGAAGAAATCCTTGATCAAACTAGACTTAAAATAATTTTGGCATCAAAGAAGTGCAACTCATGAAAGATTACTCGACAAAGCAGATTAGTAAAAAACTAGTGGAAGAAGTGGTAAAGGCGTTACAAAATATACGTGGTTGGGGAAGTGTTGAAATTTTTGTCCAGGATTCTGAAGTGGTACAAATTATTGAAAGAAATATTAAAAAAACGACAGAACATCGGAGTTTACAGGTCAAGGAAGCAACACTAAGTACGATGAAAACTGGGGCTTGACAAGGATAATATCTTTCTTATATATTTAGATATTGAAACGACTAATTAAGTCGGAAAAATAAAAAATAGCTGACCGCAATCGGAGGCATCTTTTTGTGAATTCTACAGAAGAGAATTTACAAATAGATGCCTTTTTTGTTGGGCAAAAAGTTTGTATGCACAATTTATTACCTCAAAATAAATTACAAAACAAAAAACGGGAATTTTATTATCTAAATCAGATTTAGATAACGGAGTTTCCGTTTTTTTTTGTTCTGGTCGCTTCGTTTCGACGAGTCGAGATGAACAATACAGGCAGGAGAAAAACGGAAAATGAAGTGCCTCCGCTTCGCGGGGGATCCTTTTCAAAAGGAAGGAGGTGAAAATATTATGACTTTTAAAATTAGATTAGCAACAGCAATAGCAACTGGAGCAGTTTTGCTCAACGCTATTGCTCCAGCAGCTTTCGCACAAGATATTACTGTAAGCCAGAACGGTGCTCATTCTGATAGCAGTGTTACTGTTTCAACAAACACTTCCACTGTCGTCAATCAAACGAACACAGCAAACGTTGTCAACAACGTGAGTTCAAACTCATCAACTGGTAGTAACAAAGCCAACAATAATACTGGTGGAGATGTTACCGTCAATACAGGATCAGCCAACACATCTGTTAATGTTAGTAACCAATTGAACACTAACAGTGCAAATGTGAGTGGTTGTGGATCATGTGCAGGAGGAGGAGCAGATGTTACTATCTCCAAAAACGGTACAAAGTCAGATAACGATGTAAACCTTAATACAAATGGGGGTACATTTGTTAACCAAGCAAATAACGCTAATGTTGTCAACAACGTTAACGCAAAATCTGAAACTGGTAACAACAAAGCCAACGGTAACACCGGTGGTACAAATGGAGATGTTCACGTTCAATCTGGAAATGCATCAACCAATGTCAGTGTTTCAACAACAGCAAACGCAAACGTTGCAACAGTAAACGGAGGTAATGGTAGTAATGGTAATAGTTCTGTTACCATTTCTGAAAACGGTGCTCATTCAGACAACGACGTTAATTTACACCAAAATTCTGCAATCGTTCTTGACCAAGCAAATAAATCAAACATTGTTAACAATGTTGATGCAGATGCCTTTACTGGTAAGAATAAAGCAAACGACAACACAGGTGGAGACGTTACCGTTCAATCAGGTAACGCTAACAGCAATGTTGACGTAAGGAATATGGTTAACTTTAACGCAGCAGATGTTGACTGCGGATGCTTGCTCGATTCACTCAATGTGACTGTTTCTAAAAATGGAGACAAATCTGACAATGATGTCAATGCTGACTCCAAAACGATTAGCTCAGCTGATCAAGGAAATGGTGCATTCCTCGTCAATAATATTGATGGAGATGCAAAAACTGGTGATAACAAGGCTAACGATAACGGTGGTGATCCTCTCGTAAAGAGTGGAAACATTAACTCTTCAACAGATGTTAATAACACTGGTAACGCAAACCTGTTTGACCAAGGCGCAAGCCAAAACGTTCCAGGAGATTGGAATTTCGATTTTCAATTTGACCTTCACGGTCTCTTTGGATTTCTCCATTCTTGGACTGTATAGCTTTGTAAGGTAGAGGTGTCTATCTAGCACTTCAGATAGACACCCTACCACAAAGATTGAATAAGGAATTAAAAACTAATTATATGAAAGAAAGATTTAAAAAATATTTAGCAATCATTACAATAATTTTGGTAATCTTTATGCAAATAAGCCCTGTCTCTGCATTAGCTGATGATAGTGTCACTCCGACACCAGCAGCTCCAACTTCTGCACCCTCTGAGACACCTGTTGCGCCAACTGCTCCAGCAGCACCGACAGATATTCCTGTTGCACCGACAGCACCAGCAGCTCCAACAAATATTCCAACAGTACCTACTCAAGATACTTCTGTTACACCAACTCCTACATCTATACAAGCAAGTGATGATACTAATCAGACACAATCAAAGAAAGAAAAGAAACCAAAAACAGATCTCACTCCAACTCCTGCGCCACAAGGAGCAGGCGGGACACATGCAGATGGTAATGTTGGCAGTACGACTATAGTTTCAGGTCCTTCAACAAATAGTAGTGTTGTTTCAACAACAGGTAATAAAAATATGATAGCTCCTGATACGAATGGCGCAGTGGTTGCCGATCCAACAAGTTCTATTATTAATACTGACAACGCTGCAGGATCTAATAACAATGCAACCAATAATTCATCAAACAATTCTAACAATAATCAAAATAATAGTGCGCAGGTTGGCAACAATCTTAACCAATCCAGCAGCACTGGAAATAATTCCGCTTCCTTTAATGTTGGTGATTCTAAGATCACAACTAGGAATGCTAATGTCTCAGGGACAGCAATTACCGCGGTAAATACAAATCTAGATGGTGTGATGGTTTCAGAATTCAATGTTGCTGATGATCACCAGGGAGATATTATTTTAACTCCTGAAGCATTTCAATCAAATTGCATCAGTGGTTGTTCTGCGTCAGGGAGTGCTGCAACCAACACCAACAATGGTACAGATTCTACAAATACGGCAGCGGATAATACAGACAACACAACAACAAACACGCAAAACAATAATGCAACAGTTGGTAATTCTTTAAACCTCTCAGCAAATTCTGGTGACAATAGAGCAAGCTTTAACACAGGTGGAGACAATAGTATTACGACAGGCGATGCAAATGTCTCTGCCAACTCGCTTGTTTTTGCCAACAATAATATTGCAGGAAATATCGCCTATGGTGTGGTTAATATTTATGGTACTCTTGTTGGTGATATTATTTTGCCGGATTTTAGCGCAAGTGATAGTCCTGTTAACTCGGCAAGTACTAATACCAACAACGGTGCAGGATCAGATAATACAGCAGCAAGTAACGTCACAACCAATAATAATACTTTCCAAAATAATGATGCTAACATCGCAAATAATGTTCTTCTTAATGCCAACACCGGCAATAACAAAGCCAACGATAACACTGACGGTAACAACACTATTCAAACTGGTAACACCAATGTCGATGCAAACATCCTCACTATAGCAAATAATAATATTGATGGCGGTACATGGTGGTTAGTACTCGTCAATGATGCTGGGAATTGGGTGGGACATTTACTTGGTGCTCCTGATGGTTCCACAATGGCTGCATCAGCAGGGACAGAACTCACCATGAATCCAGATGGACAAATAACAGCAAGCAACAATAATAATGCTGCTGACTCAACAAACAACGCAAGTAGCAACACAACAACCACCAATACAACTACCCAAAACAACATAGCAAATATCAACAATACACTTAATCTCTCAGCCAACACTGGCAACAATAAAACAAGTGACAACACCGGAGGGAACAATGATATTAAGACAGGTAATGCTACTATCATTGCCAACCTTGTAAATTTCGTCAACAACAATGTTGTTGGTAATGGGAAGCTGGTAGTGACAGTTGTGAATGTTTTTGGCAGTTGGATTGGTGATTTCGTCACGCCAGGACATACCAAGCAACCTACCAATCCAACACAGCCAGGAACAACAGGTGATAACTCCAATACAGGGAATAACAACACAAACTCAAATAATAATTCTTCAAACAATTCCAGTAATACATCAAGCAATAGTAGTTCACAAGGACTTGTTGCCAGTGTGCAACAATCTTTGACTACACTTATCACTGGACAAGGAACAACCAAAAGTTCTTCTCACAAAACGAAAAAAATTGTTGCAGTTGCAGGTATCAGCACTAGCTCACATCAAACACAACCAATCGTTGCAACGAAAAAGGCAATCACGATCAATCTTGCTTGGTTCTTATTGATTTTTCCACTTCTTGTTTTTTTTGTTCTCTCTAAAAAAGTTATTTACGCTCGATTTGTAGCAAAAAAAGTATAATTCTTCACGACAAAAGAACGACGTGTTGCAATGTGATACCGCTTCTTAAGAGGTTTTTAGTTTTTGCAGATCTACAGTAGGTTCATCAGGAAAAAGCTCCCACCTGGTTCTTGGCCTGGTTGCTCCAATTATTATGTTATAAAGAAGGCTTAATTTTTTTATAAATCTCCATTGTTGAGGATTTATAAACGAGAGTAAACTTTTTAAATCCTTTCGAGCCCATTAGAGATTTTCCCAGTTTGTCTGAATGATCTGGTTGTAGCAAGATCCAACGAGCATATTTACTCGGATCCTTTAAGCTATCCGTCCAATAATTTCTGGTTCCCTCGGTAATATAGTTTTTAAGATCAATCCCGTTTTCAAAAAGTTCGATATCCATACTTGCAGAGCTTGCCAGTATAAGTCCTCCATCATAATGTGCTTTAAACCATTTAGTTGTTTCTTGTTTCTCTGGAAGATGTTTTCTACTACCTATAATATCTTGAGCAAGAACAAAATTGTATGAAGGTTTTTTTGAAATTGGATTTATATAAAATAAAATTACTTGTAAAAGAATTAGCAGTCCAGATAAAAGTTTAATAAAAATATTAGTTCTCCAGAATGTCAATGCAATCAAAATAATATATCCAGGTAGAGTCATTAATCCATAGCGAATATTAAAAAAAGGTACTTTTCCATTAATAATTCCGGGAGTAAAAATTCCATGAGGTGGTAACTCTGGGATGACAACGATTGTGTGTCCTTTAAATAATGCATAAATGTTAAATAGTAGAGGTGAAATAACTAAAAGCGATAAGATAGCTAAAGTTGATATGTTTAATTTCTTAAAATTTTTAAAAATAACAAAAACTCCAATTAAAAGTAAAGGAGCTAAAATCCATCCTAAGTTATAGAAAGTAGCAAAAATATAAACTAATATCGATAAAATAAGATTACCTTTTGTTGGAAGGTCTCCTCGATTTTCATACACCAATTGCTGCGTAAAAGCAGAGTATTCATTATGTTCAAAATATAAAGGTGAACCAAAAATGAGAGTATTGTAGAGAAGCCATAAAAAAATACCAAAGAATGCGAGACATGAGAATAAAACTATTAAGCTTTCTGCCTTTTGCATACCATTTTTCTTAAATGTTAAAAGTCCTAAGACAATAGTCTGGAAAATTGCATAAAACCATCCATCATATCTTGATAATGTTGACAACATAATAAACAAAGCACTTAAAATAACTGAAGAAATTTTTTGGTCAATATTCCATCTCAGTAAAAAGTATATAGATCCTACAGATGTTGCTAAACAAAGAGGTTCAAACATTGGTGCACTTTGGATATAAAGTAAGTTTGCATTAAGAATAGCGAGAATAGGACCTAATAACGCAATTTTTTTATCCTTCGTAAGAAGAAACAAAATTTTGTAAAGAAACAGGCCAAGCAATACAAAGGAAATCATAGATATAATGCTTCCTGCAAAACCCGATTGCCAAAAAGGAGTAATCCATATTAAGGGTAATTCAAGTATATGAAGAAGTGGAAGCCATGTACTTCCAATTTGAGCAAGACTGGGATGTAAATTATCGACAACTCTTCTTGATATATTTAAATGTGACGTTGAATCGTTATAAAAAAGAGTCATGGCTTGAGAAAGATAAAATATATAGGAGATAATACTTGCTACAGATAGTAAAATAATAGGGAAAAATTTCTGACTAATAATATTTCTTATTTTATTTTTCATATTTTTAGCTTATTTTTTGAGAACTGTTTTGATGATGTAGCCCGGTTCATTACTGTGGCTTGCCATGGAGATGTGTTCACTGATAAGACCCGTAATCCCAATCTGTACACCCATGATCATCAGCATCACCGAAAGAAGAAGCAGTGGGCGCTCACCTATCGCTTGATGAAAAAAAATCTTCGTAAAAGTCAAATCAATACTCAATAAAAATCCAAGAGAAAAACACGCCAAACCTAAATAACCAAAAAGATGTAAAGGACGCGACTTAAATCTTGTAATGTACAAAACCGTTACCAGATCCAAAAACCCGTGAATAAAACGCAGTGGTCCGTATTTGGATTTGCCAGTATGTCGCTTTCTATGATTAACGATAAGTTCTGCCACTTGATATCCTTTCGCAGACACAAGAACAGGAATATATCTATGCAACTCTCCATAGAGATTTAAATCCTTTGCCACTTCTGCTCGATATGCCTTAAAGCCACAATTGTGATCATGAAGTTTGACGCGAGAAATCATGTTAGTTGCAGTATTAAATATCTTGGAGGTTTTGTTTTTGATAAAAGAATCAAGACGGTTTTTTTTCCAGCCAGATACCATGTCGTATCCTTCGTTGAGTTTGGCAAGAAAATTGGGAATCTCGTGTGGATCATCTTGCAAGTCGCCATCAAGCGTAAAAATAATTTCCCCCTTTGCAAGCTGAAATCCAGCATGCAGTGCAGCAGCTTTGCCTGATTGATGGCGCATCTGAATGCCTTTTACCTTTTTGGGATTTTTTTTGTGCAGCGCTAGGATTTTTTGTTGTGTTATATCAAGACTGCCGTCATTAACAAAAATAATTTCAAAATTATCAGTGATCTTTTTCATCACAATAATAATTTCCTCATAAAGAGGGATGATATTTTCTGCTTCATTAAAAACAGGAATAACAAAGGATAGTTTTTTCATATGTTAATTTGCGAGATTTGGCACCAAGCCCTGATACTGCTCATCAACCAACTCATCGCCGATTTTCTTTTTGGCTTGTCTGGTAGCTTTTTTACTTTTCAAATGGAGACCGTGTTTTGTTTTTGACCAGTGATGGGGTGCGGTAATAAGCATAAAAAGCGCAATCCATGCGGCGACACTCATCGCCAACCAATAGAACGGCACTAAGAAAACATACTTCACCAACTCATCATGACCATGTTTGGCACAGCCGATCATGTAATAGTAAAGATATAGGAAGTTACCCAAAACAAGTGAGAAGACGCCCATATACAGAACCGGCATTGGGAAAAATGATTCGACAGTAGGCCCAATGAATCCCCGAAGAGCAAAATAGCCAATGGTTACAGCCCACATCAATGGATTAATAAACATCGACATAACCTTTCCACCAATGACAAGTTGAAAGGTAATAAGGTGTGTGCCTTTATGTTTCAGAAATTCCGAAAGACTTCGACTGTGAACAAGGTAGGTTTGCATATATCCTTTGATCCAACGAGATCGCTGTCCAAACCAATTGGTTAAGCTACTATTTGCTTCCTCAAGTGTCACTGAATCAACAATTGCTGTCGTATAGCCTGCTTTAACCAAGCGCATTCCTAAGTCTGCATCTTCAGTCACATTAAAGGAATCCCACCCTTTCAATGTATGTAAATCTTTTGTTCTGAAGTGATTACTTGTGCCTCCAAGCGGAATTGGTGCGTGAATTGATTGTAGTCCTGTTAATACCAGATCAAACCACAAAGAATATTCAGCGGTAAAAACACGAGTCAAAAGATTTTGATGCGGATTGTAAAAATTGAGTTTGGCTTGCACACAAATGGTTTTCTCTCCTGCTTTTTCAAATGCCAAAACAGCTTTTTTTAATTGGAGCGGATCAGGGACATCTTCAGCGTCATAGATAACAGTATATTCTCCAGTTGCTAACTTTAGTCCATAGTTACATGCTTTTGGTTTGGTTTTAGGTTGTGAATCAGGAACGATGACAACAGCAAAATATGCAGGCAAGTTATATTTTTTGACTTGTTTAATTGTTTCAGTATCATTCTCTTCAAGAAGCAACATAACTTGCAGCTTGTCCTTTGGGTAATCAAGGCGACTCATCGAGGTGACAAACTGTGAAAGCACTTGCCATTCTTTGTATAACGGACAAAAAACAGTATATGTTGGCCAATCTTTATCGGCAATAGTTGCAAGTTCTTCATCAGAGATTGTTATTTCTGCTGGTTTGGAGAAACTTCGAATAATAAGATATAAATTGAACAAGAGATCAGCAAAATATAAAAAAGTAAGTGCGGCAACAAAAGATAATACAGTTGTATGCCAATTTATAAGAAGACCTAGTGTAAGGATTGCGAAAATACCAATAAGAACCAGGATTTGCATTCCTGAAAATCGATGAAATGCAGAATTTTTGATTGAAAGTAATGAATGATGAATAAATTCTTCACCATTATAATGAAATCCTCTCCCCTTTCGCTGTAGTTTTACTCGATGGAAAGGTATAATATCTCTACGAAAAAAACGAAGCATCAATGAATTCATTCCAATTTCCCATGATGCTTGTAAAAGATTTATTTTTGTTCCACCAATGTCTCGTTTAGCAAAGGTGATGTCATGACTTACAATATGATATCCTGCATTTTTGGCATGTATCAAAAGCTCCATATCAATTGCCCATTTTCCTCCTGAAAGTGTTGTCCGTTCAATAATCTCTTTTTTAAATACTTTAAATCCTGCTTGAACATCCAAATCAAGTCCATGTAAAAATTTACTAAAAATAATCCGGTTCGCATTACTAATAAATGTTCTGAGGGCATCCGTATGCTTCACTTTTCTATTCGCAACTACTACATCTGCACCTTTTTCGATTTTGGCTATCATTGCTGGAATATCCTCAGGAGGATATTGAAGGTCGGCATCGATCATACACAGAAGTTTATAGTTGGCATAGGAAAATCCTTCAATGAGTGATTGTGCTTTCCCTTTTTTTCCAAGCTTGAGAAAAAGCCTGATGGGATATTTTTTACTGTATTGTTTGATTTTGGCTCTTGTTTTATCAGTTGAATGGTCATCAACAAAAAGAATTTCGTAGGTTATTTTATTTTTGGAGAGAGTTTCATGAATGCGAGTAATAAGAGGGACGATATTGCCCTCTTCATTCCATGTTGGTACAATAATTGATAATTTCATGATAGTTGTTTTAACTATATTCGAGATTTATAGTTATATATTAATCCTAGAGTAAGTTTTATACACTATTGTTTTAGCTTTGTCAAGGCGAAAAAAATGATAAATAAATGTTTCCATTTGTAGCAAAAGATTTTAGAGTAAAAAAATTGAACAATTGACAGGAAGCCCATGGCTATGGTATATATACTTTTGGCTCCCTCAATTAAGGGTAAACTTGACTTAATTCCAAGAATTGTTATAATACTTACTATAAGACATTAGATTTCCCCTGGTTTTTGTTAATAAATCTCAGTGGGAATTGTGGGTTTTTGTAAATAAACCCATAATATTAAAAAGAGGTGTATATCTTACAAAAACAAAATATGTATAAAAATAGTAATACAGGTTCTATGCAAGGTGCAGGCATAGAATATAAAGATCAGAAATATATTACTCACACCACCTTACCTTTTTCGCTTTCAGCAGCGCAGACCTTCACTTGGAGTCAACGTATCTTCATTGCTCTTTTTCTCCTGACTATCATTACAGGTTTTATTTTTGTTCCTTTGCTTACCCTCCAAATACTTGTTTCTTTCATTAGTATTCTCTATTTTATTGATACTGTTTTTAACTTATCGCTTACCCTTCGAAGTTTGCATAAGCGACATGAAATTACTATTTCTCCCGAAGAGCTGAGTGCAGTACAAGATCAGACTTTACCAGTGTATACCATTTTGTGTCCATTGTATAAAGAAGCTCATGTCATTCCACAATTTGTTCAAGCAATTGAGCAACTCGATTGGCCCAAAGAAAAGCTTGATGTGATGTTGCTTCTTGAAGAAGATGATACAGAAACAATCACAGCAGTAGCGCAAATGAATTTACCATCTTATTTGCGAACAGTTATTGTTCCTGATTCACAGCCTAAAACCAAACCAAAGGCATGTAACTATGGTTTGTCTTTTGCTCGTGGAGAGTATCTTGTTATCTTCGATGCTGAAGATATTCCAGATCCGCTCCAATTAAAAAAAGCATATCTTGCTTTTCAAAAAGTGCCAAATAAAGTGAAATGTTTGCAAGCAAAACTTAACTATTATAATGCCAGACAAAACATTTTAACTCGTTTTTTTACTGCTGAGTATTCTTTGTGGTTTGATTTAACACTCACTGGTATACAATCATTTAACTCAACAATTCCACTTGGAGGCACCAGTAACCATTTCAAAACAGAAGTATTAAAAGAATTAGAAGGATGGGATCCTTTTAATGTGACAGAGGATGCAGATTTGGGAATTCGACTTTTCAAAAGAGGTTTTCAAACTGCAATTATTGATTCAACCACGTACGAAGAAGCAACAAGTAAGCCGAAAAACTGGATCCGTCAAAGATCTCGTTGGATCAAAGGATATATGCAGACCTACCTTGTTCACATGCGGACATGGAAAACTTTTTTGAAAGAGAAAGGACTCGTTCATAATCTTATTTTTCAACTGACGGTTGGTGGGAAATTACTCTTCCTTTTATTAAATCCATTTATGTGGATTATGACGATTCTTTATTTTGCGGCGTTTGGTTTTGTCGGACCAACAATTGAAATTATCTATCGACCTCCTATTTCGTATATTGCGGTTATCTCATGGATCTTTGGTAACTTTTTATTTTTATATTATTACATGCTTGGATGTGCGCGAAGAAACCAATGGGATTTGATGAAATATATTTTTATGATCCCTTTCTATTGGGGCATGATGAGTACTGCTGCTGTAATGGCACTTTACCAACTTATTTTTAAACCACATTATTGGGAAAAAACAATCCATGGATTCCATTTAGGAATAACACCAAAGCCCGTGTATACTGTTGCAACAGCTCCTCCTGTTCCACAAGTTGTTCGTCCGGCATACATTCCTACTCCTCGATCTTTGCCTTCGTATGCAGCTATAGAAAATACCATGACAAGTAAATCATCCACTAATATTATGCTTTCTGTGAAAAAGAGATTCCTCCCTTTTTCGTTATGGAGAACTATTTCTGTAGTTATGTTGCTTGTTTTTGACCTTACTCTTGCTCGAATATTTTTGCCACAAGATGCATTCGCAACCTATTTTATGCTTTCTCTTACTTGTAAAGCAATTTGTATTGGTGCTCAAGCAGTTGCCTACGTCGTTAATGGATTCTTATCAAAAAACAAAAAACCAGAAGCTAAATTCTATGATCTCCTTTTTGCTGTTTTCTTAGCGCAATGGATAGGGTTTGTCATATTTGGTTTTGAAGGAGGCCTTACTATTCCTTTATTGTTTGGTCATGCATTTCTTGCAATCGTTCCTTATATTGCATTTTATTTATTTGCTTGTATGTGTTTTGCCATTGCAAATGTCTTTGGTCATTACTATTTGAGAAAGAAAAGTTATGCGTTTACGATGGTTTCTCTCTTTACGCTTTTATTACAAGGAATTCTTATTTCTCTCTATCACCAGAATATTAAACAAATGATTACAATCCTTGCTTATTTAGGTACGGTTGACATCATGGGTATGATCTTTTTACATATTAACCGACACTTTATTGGTGTTATTGAAAATAATGTAAATAGTTTCTTTACTATTTTTAAAAAGACTTCTGCGGAAAAGGCATGGCAACAGAAAAATATGCGGATTCTTATTTTTAACTGGAGAGACACCAAACATGTTTATGCTGGCGGAGCGGAAGTATATATCCAAGAATTAGCCAAACGCTGGGTAAAAGATGGTAATAAAGTAACAATCTTTTGTGGAAATGACAATAAAAATGCTGCAACTGAATCTGTTGACGGTGTTGAAGTTGTCAGACGTGGTGGGACATATACGGTCTACTTGTTTGCTTTTCTTTATTATCTTTTAAAGTTCCGTGGCAAATATGACATTATTATTGATTGTGAGAATGGTATTCCTTTTTTTGCTCCGTTATTTAGTAGGAGACCCGTTATCTTACTTATTCACCATGTTCACCAAGAGGTATTTCGTGAATTCTTGAAGTTCCCATTGAAACATGTTGCTGCATTTCTTGAAGGAAAGGTAATGCCGTTTGTGTATCGAAATAAAGTGATTATTACTGTTTCTGATTCCTCAAAGAAAGAAATCGTTAATCTTGGTTTTACACAAGCTGAAAATATTGAGGTTATCTATAACGGTGTCAAGCAAGTATTTTCTGAGCCGACAGTAAAAACTCCTGAACCATCATTTATGTATTTAGGACGCTTAAAAGAGTATAAAAATATTGATATTGCGATAAAGGCGTTTGCATTGTTGACCAAAGATTTTCCAACTGCTCAATTATCAATTGTCGGATATGGTGAACATGAATTGGCTCTCAAACAGCTTGTTGAAAAACTTCATCTCACAGCACATGTTACTTTTTTCGGAAGAGTTACTGAAGAAGAAAAAACAAAACTTCTCTCACAAAGTTGGGCTATGTTGCAACCTTCACAAATTGAAGGATGGGGCATAACAGTTATTGAAGCAAATGCGGCAGGAACTCCAGTTATCGCATCAAAAGTAAATGGCTTACAAGATTCAGTAGTTGAGGGAAAGACAGGGTTACTTGTACAATTAAAGAATATTCATCAATTTGCTCAAGCCATGCACCAGATAGCAAGTGAGCAAAATTACAGGAATGAGCTCTCTCAACAGGCTCTTGCATGGTCAAGAAATTTTGATTGGGATAAAAGCGCAAATGATTTTTATAAGTTAATCGGGAAGAGTTTAGGAAGAACACAAGCAGCTCTTGTATACGGAAAATCTTTTGCCGAGAATTAATTTTTGAAGTTTTATTATTCATTATGTGTACTATAACTGATATCATTGCAGAACTTACTATTGAAGGAGAAGAGCGGATTGGAAAATTACAATTTCCTCTCCGGTTTCGTGAACGATTAACGTCAATAATCATCCATAAAAAGATCTTTTTTGCAGGTGGCGTACTCGTTGTTGCTACCACTTTTGCTAATATTCTAAACTTCGCTTTTGCCGCATATTTAGGTAGAGTACTTGATTTGACAAATTTTGCCTTAGTTAGTCTTATAGGAAGCTTTTATGCATTTTCTTCTATGTTTTTTGGTCCGCTTAGTTTAACAGTTAATTATCGAAGTGGCTATTTAATTGGAAAATTTAACAATAATGCAGGATATCAATTCTGGAAGCATATCCGTAGGTATGCTATATATTATGGAATTGCTCTTTCATTGCTTTGGTTAGTTCTTTCGCCCTTGCTGAATTCTTTTTTTAAAACAGAAAGCTTACTACTTTTTCTTTCTTTTACTGCAATTATTGTAAGTGGTTTTGCCGCAGGAGTTGACAAGGGATTTCTGTCAGCAAGATTACTTTTTGTGCCTCTTGCATTGGTAGTACTTGCAGAACCCATAATAAAGATTTTGGCGGCTTTTCTTTTGACATGGATGCATCTTTTACCTTTTATGTATCTCACCATCCCCTTTTCATTTTTTACTGCCTTTCTTTTTGGATGGATAGTAATTCTCAAACAAAAAAGAGAACAAAAAGAAAATGCATATTCAGAGAGAGATATTGCCTATTTTCCAAAAAAATTTCTCTGGACTTGCTTACTCTCTGGTTTATCAACACTTTCATTTGTCAGTCTTGATATTGTTCTTGCAAAACATTATTTATCGCCGGAAGATGCTGGAAGGTATGCGTTAGTATCTCTTATTGGTAAAACCGTCTATTTCTTGGGAGGTCTTGCTTCTCCATTTGTTATACCACTTTTGAGTCGGGATTTAGGAGCAAATAAAAGCACTAAGAAAACATTGTACTTCTTACTCTTTTTTACCTTTTTACTAAGTTTTTTTGGTTTTCTTGCCTTTGGTGTTTTTGGCTATATTACAGCACCACTTCTTTTAGGAGAAAGAGCACGAAGTATTATTCCTTATTTAGGTTTATTTTTATTTGCAATGATGTGTTTTACTATCTCTCAGATCTTTGTCTCTTTTTATCAAATGCAAAAAGTATATAGTTTCCCGATTGTTGGATTTCTTTTAAGTATTCTACAAATTGTTCTTATCGTTTTGAATCACGCTACTATTTTTTCTATTGTTTTGGCAATGAGTGTGGTTGGCATCGTAAATCTTATTTTGATGGGCTTTATGCACTATCAACGAGCAACAGTGGAGGTAATTGAAAATAATATTGGAAAAGTACTTAAACGATAATCTTATGAAAAACGACTGTACAATTGTTATTCTTTCATTTAATGTAAAAGATATTACAGATAAATCTCTACAAGATGCAGAAATCGCCGTAGATTTTTATCAAAAGCAAACTGGTAATAGCTGTGAAATTGTTGTTGTTGATAATGGTTCCTCAGACAAAACAGTGGAAATGATAAGAAAAAAGTATAAAAATGTAACGCTTGTCGCGTTACCAAAAAATATGGGCGTCTCATATGGATACAACATCGGAATGAAACAAGCAAAAACACCTTATATCCTTTTAATCAATTCAGATACTCTTTTGAAGAAATCAACAATAGTTGATGCAATGTTCTATATGAATACACATCCAAATTGCGATGTTGCTACAGGTGAAATTATTACTCCTAATGAGCGTTTTAGAGGAATAGGAGGATATTTGCCATCACCGTTTAAAACAATTCGTTGGCTTTTGGGTTTTGAAAGTATGCCATTTTTTAGTCGATTTCTCAAACGAATTTATGGAGATACAAAAGACTATACAAAAGAGCAAGTGATTGAATGGGTACCTACCTGTTTTTTCTTTTTAAGAAAAACAGTATTTGAAAAAACACATGGGCACGATGAAGAAATGTTTCTCTATATGGAAGATTTGGAATGGTGTAAGAGAATACATGATGAAGGTATGACTATTTGTTACACTCCGTCTATTCAGGCAGTCCATCTTGGTGGTGCATCAACAAGTAAAAAAAGTGAGACATCTTATTTATTTTTACTCCAACGAAATATTGACGGGTTGCGTTACTATCACAACAAACATCACCCTAAGACGCTTTGGCTTATTGATGTATGTCTTATGTTAGGTAATGGAATAAGAGGATTTTTTTATACACTTAGCAACAATAAAATAAAAGCATTTGCCTACAAACAGGTAATACTCAAAGATCAATTATGAAAAACGAAACCACAGTAACAATAGGTATACCAGCATATAATGAGGAACAAAATATTGACAATCTTTTACAATCATTATTGCTTCAAAAACATGCAGATTTTGCTATACAAGAAATTCTTGTTGTCTCCGATTGCAGCAATGATAATACCGACAAAATAGTACAAAAATTTAGTCAAAAATATCCTTTTATCAAACTCATCCAAGGCAAAAATAGAAAAGGAAAATATTTTCGAGTTAATCAAATTTTTAAAAGTTGTAAAAGTGATGTGCTTATTGTATTGGATGCTGATATTGCATTGGTTGGGAAGAATTTTATTCAAAAATTAACTCATACTCTTATCACTGATCCAAAGGCTCAATTAGTATCCGCACATAATATTCTTTTACAACCAAAAGATCTTATTGGTAAAGTTATTCATGCAAATTTTGTTTTGTGGGATTTTGTACGACAAAGCATACCATATTATGATCATGCGGCAAATTTTTATGGTTCTGCAACGGCTTACAGAGGGACATTTGCTCGTTCAATGACGATTCCAGATACTTTGTCAGATCCGCATTTATATATTTATTTATCAGCAAAAAAACTTAATGGATTTCGTTACTGTCGTGAAGCTGAGGTTTTGCAATGGCCACTGAGTACTCTTGAAGATTTAGATAAATTTCTCAACCGAACAATAGGGAAAAAAGATAAAATGCTAGAAAAAATGTTTGATGTCAAAATAGAAGATGTGTATTACTTTCCACGTCGTTATAAATTTCTTGGGCTTTTAAAAGCACTATTAAGGTATCCATTCTATACACCACTTGCTCTTTTGTTAAGTTTCTCTATAGCAAAACGAAAGTTGCCGCAGAAAAAAACAAATTCCCCTATTTGGGATATTACTCTATCTAGTAAGAAACCAATAACCTATGCAAAATAAGAAACAAATTTCTCTACTCTTTTCAACGTATGATGATATAAAAAACTCACATTATGGCGGTGGAGGTGCTATTGCTGTTCATGAGGTAGCAAAACGTTTGTCTCACAAATATGATGTTTGCGTACTTAGTTGGAATTATTCAGGAAAAACGACAGAAGTTATTGATGACGTCCGTTATGAACGATTTGGATTGCCTCTCCTTTCACCAAAAATTGCAATGTTTGTTTTTCAAATAAGCTTGCCTTTTCTTGCGATGGTAAAAAATTATGATGTCTGGATGGAGAGTTTTTGTCCACCTTTTACAACAGCGTTTCTTCCGCTTTTTACGAACAAACCAGTAATCGGAATTGTTCATATGCTCGCTGCGCAGGATATGGAAAGAAAATATAAATTACCTTTTCATCTTATTCAAAATTTGGGACTCAAGCTGTATCAACATATTATTGTGACAAGCACTCTGCTTAAGGAAAAAATCCATAAACTCAATCCCATGGCATCTATTGCTCTGGTGAGTAATGGTATTACAAAAGTGTACGATACCAAAAACAAAAGCCAGAAGTATATTCTCTTTTTGGGAAGAATAGAAGTTGATCAAAAAGGAATGGATTTATTAATTTCTGCATTTAAACAATTTAATGCAGAAAAGAAAAATACTTTTCAGCTTATTATCGCTGGTGATGGTGATCACAAAGAAGTTGCTCAATTGAAACAAATCATTAACGATGCTGGTATAGAAAAATCGGTGATTTTGAAAGGAAGAGTTTCGGGCACAGCTAAAGAAACACTTTTACGAAATGCAGCGTGTCTTGCTATTACTTCACGATTTGAAACATACTCGCTTGTTGCTCTTGAAGCACTTGCTCATGCAACACCAATTGTTTCTTTTGCTATAGAGGGTCTTTCTTGGATTCCACAAAAAACTGTTAAACGAGTTCGCCCTTTTGCAGTAAATGATTTTGCCAAGGCGATGGTTCAAATCGTTTCACATCCTGAAATTGCTGCTTCTCAAAAAAAAGAAGGAGTAGCATATGCTAAACAATTCACATGGGATACAATTGCGGCGTTATATACTAAATATATTGATCAAATAACAAAAACAGTATGAACCAAGATTTAGTCAAGGCGATTCAAAGCAAAAAATTAGATTGTGTTTTTATTTCACCACACTGTGATGACGCAGTACTTTCTTGTGGCACATTATTGTCACAATTATCAGGTAAGACAAATCTTACTGTTGTAAATGTTTTTACTAAAGCTCATAAAAAGCCTTATACACTTTCTGCACAACAATTTTTAAAAACATCAAATCATTTTTCCGATGCGAATGCTTTATATAAAGAAAGAGTGCTTGAGGATAAAAAAGCACTGACAACTTTAGGTATAAAAATTGTTAATCTTGATTTGGAAGATGCTTTATTTAGAAGAAAAAAACAATCTAGTTTGCTTGGTAAAATAATACCTGAAATTGATCATCTTTATCCAACATACAGATGGCATGTTATCAAGAAAATAGCTTCTAAGGATTATGCAATGCAAGATCTTAAGAAAGTACTCAAGCAATTTAAAACAAAAAATACTCTTATTTTTGCTCCGTATGGAATTGGGAATCATGTCGATCATAAGATAACACGCATGGTTTGTGAAGATATCTTTGAAAATCTTATTCTCTACTCTGATTTTCCTTATAATAGTGATACTCATGAATATGAAACTCCAAAGAAAAACGAAGAAGCTTATATTCTCAATCCAAACAGTGATAAAAAAAATAGACTTATCGCAATGTACAAAACGCAGTTTGCTGGTTTATTTCCTGACGGTAAAATTCCAGATCATAAAGAGGTATACTTTATTAAGAAAGATTTATGAATGTTGTAACATATACAAAAATAGAAAAAAAATTACTTGCAGATTGGTTGTCGCTTTGGGAGAAGTCAGCAAATGCAAATTATGCAAATGCTCCACAATGGTTTGAGTCTGCTTTGGAAACATTTCATTATAAAGAGTATGTTATTGTTGCCATTTATGATAATACACAATTGCAAGCGATCGGCGCATTTGTCAAGCAAAGAAAATACGGTATTTCTGTTTATACAGTTTTACCGACAGATTTTGTTTGTGGTATACCCTTTTTAATAAATTTGGAAGATGCAGAAGTTCTTGCGATATTTATAAAAAAATTGTTGGATCTGGATACAGTTTTTCTAAACAATATCCCACAATTTGGTGTAACTGCTCTTCAAACACACACACATAATATTGACGTAACAGCTCAAACGGTAAATTTTTTTATGCCAATAACCAAAGATGATACCGGTGAAATTTTTGTTCCAAATAGAAAAAAATTACTTCGTCAAATAAAAGATAGTGAGTCAAATTTTTCATTTAAGTCATTTGATGGAACCAGTGAGGAAGGATTATCTATTGTATTTGCAATCGATAAACAAAGTAGAAAACGACAAAGAGGTTACAATACATTCTCAGATGGACAAATACAAGCATTTTATCAATCTTTAGTAACACATTTTAAAAAGAATTTATTAGTTAATATTTTATATTTTGAAAAGATTCCTGTTGCTTATGAAATAGGTTTTATCGCAGGTAAAATTTATTTTGGTAATCAAATTGCCTTTATTGCAGATTATAGTCAATATTCGCCAGGAAAAGTGTTACTTGTGAAACTTATTGAACATTTAGGAGCAAAAAACATACAAGAGATAGATTTTGGATCTGGAGACAGCCATACTAAAAGAATGTTAACAAATCAGTATAGAGAATTATATCAAGTTATTCTCTCAAAAAATAAGCTTACCAGAAATTATATGAAAACGATATGTCCATTAAAAGACCGCATCTATAATAAATTATACCAAAATGTGAAACTCTATTCTGCCTACAGAATGATCAAAAAAATATTTGGCATATGAATACAACAAAATATCAAATACATACAATAAAGAATCTCGAAGAGACACTGATAAAAGAGTGGAAACAGTTATGGGAGCAAGCAGAAAATGCAACGATTTTTAATTCTTATGAGTGGTTTGTTTCCTGCCAAGAAGTAGAAAAATTTAAAGAATATGAAATCCATGTCTGCTATAAAGACGACAAATTAGTCGGTCTTTTACCATTACAAGCATCTTATCAATTTGGAATAAAAGTAATGAGTGTTGTTGGTAAGGCATTTCTTGTTGATACACCTTTTTTATTACAAACATATGATGCTTCGCTGCTTGAACATTTTTTTAAACATATCATCACCAAGAAAAATATTTATCTCCAAAAAATTGATAATCAAGCAGCTTCACTTCTTCAGATTCTTTTTCCAAAAATGTTTTTTCCACTTATGTCTGTCAATCCTTATATCACTATCACAGATGATCCTTTTGCGTCGGTTTCTCCTTCAACGGTTAGTCAAATAAAAAAAATGCTGAGAAAAAATCCAGGGCAATTTCGTTTTGAGATTTTTGATGGTGAAATAGATTTAGAAAAACATTTACAAACAATGTTTGCTGTCGAGCAAAATAGTTCAAAAAAACAACGTTCAATGGATATTTTTTCAAAACAACAAAATAAAGATTTCTTTACAGCGATAAGTAAAAATGCAAAAAAGTTTGTCAGGATAGGTTTTTTATATTACGATACTATACCAATATCCTATCAATTTGGTTTTCTGTGTAGTAAAGAGTTTATTGCTTATCAGACCTCGTATCTTAACGAATATAGAAAATTACGTCCAGGAAAAACAATGCTTTTTCATTTACTCCAAAGCCTAAAAGAGCAAGTGCGTATTATTGATTTGGGTGGTGGAATCAGTGCGTACAAACAGGAATTTACTCCTGATTATCATTTTTTGTATGATATGTATTATTCTAGAAATCTATTTATTATGTTGTGGTGGAAATTCATCAATATTGTAAGGCGACTCAAGCAGATCATTTTTCCACAAAAATTTACTCAGGATCATAGATTCCTTTTTAAGCCCTATAGTTTGCAAAAATAGAAATATTATAGTATACTTAATGACCTATAACTATGAAGTTTTTAATAAAATATAAAAAAATACTTGGGAATCTTTTATTTCTTCTCTTTATTGCAAGTATTTTATTATTATCAGTACGAGGTCTTCCTGGTAATCCTACACCAACTGAACTGAATACAACCTACTGGAAAGATAATGGGCCGTTTGAACTTTCTCCTGAAAGGGGCAGATTTGCATTATTATATTCAATTGTCGAGAACCATTCTTTCAATTTTCAACCAGGTATTGCAAAATTTACTGCTCCTGATGTAGGTTATATGAACCATCAGTATGTTTCAATCTTTGCTCCCAGTGTTTCTTTTGTTGCTATACCAGGCTATATTCTTGGAAAATATTTTGATATATCTCAATTTGGTACATATATATGGCTGGCTCTCTTTGCACTTTTAAACGTTTTTCTGATCCGCATGATTGCTATTCGTTTGGGCGCAGCTCCTTTAGCAGCCTCACTTGCAGGAATCGCATTTCTTTTTGCAACACCGGCTTTTGCGTATGCTGTAACCATCTATGAGCATCATGTCTCAACGTTTCTCATTCTTTTGACTTTCTATCTTCTTATTCGATATAACAATCTCTTTTCACTAGCAGCAATTTGGTTATTATATGCTTTTTCATTTACTGTTGATTACCCCAATATTTTTTTGATATTTCCGATAGCTATAGCAGCTTTTTTTAGAATAAGTACTGTACAAGAAGTTGGTAAGAAGATCTTATTGCATATTTCTCTTCCTCGAGTGCTTGCTATGGCAGGAGTGATTATCCCTCTCTTATTATTTTTATGGTTTAATAAAGTAGCATATGGTAATCCTTTTCAGCTCTCTGCAGGTTCAATAGCTCGAGTAATTTCGGTCAAACCTAATGGTGCTCCTGTGCTTTTGGCTGATATATCCAAACCTACCTCTCTTCCTCAAGTGACAAAAAGAGATGAGGCGCAAGGTTCCATTTTTACAGCTTTTAAACCAAGAAACATGCTTAATGGTTTTTATATTCTTCTTGTGAGTCCTGATCGTGGCGTGCTTGTCTTTACTCCGGTAATGCTTCTGGGTATTATTGGTATTTTGATCGCTAATAAGAAAAAAGTTCCTTATATGTCTGTACTCCTTGGTATCATAGGATTTGATTTACTTTTGTATTCTATGTGGGGAGATCCGTATGGAGGTTGGGCATTTGGTGCGCGATATTTAATTCCTGCCTATGCAATTCTCGCAATCTATATAGCAATTCTTCTTACTTATTGGAGAAAAAATAATATTTTCTTGTTATTCTTTTTTACTATTTTTAGCTATTCGGTGGTCGTTAATACATTAGGTGCGCTTACATCAAATAGTAATCCGCCTAAAGTTGAAGCAGAATCATTATCGCAATTGAGTGATCAAGAACAAAGTTATACTTACGCACGTAACATTAGCGAATTAAATAGTAATAATTCAAAGTCTTATATTTTCCAAACATATGCAGGAAGCTATATTTCTGCATGGAGTTATTACACTTATATCACGATTTTTATTGTTGCTGTTGCTGCTTTTTTTATTGTGTATTTTCAAGCAGTAACTCGAGAAGAATTAGGAGAAGGAGGACAGCATGCACTTTGATCCGCGAACGTGGACAATTAGTTTTGGATTTCGTGAGAATCTTTTACAAGATATTAAGCATTTTATTGAAAAAAAAGCAACGTTGCTACTTTTTTTCATTTTGACAATGGTATCAATTACCAGTTTTTTGTTTTACTACGCGAATGGTTTGGGGCTTGCATATAACGATGCTCGGTCTCATTTAGATATTGGAAGACGTGTGGTTGAAAATCTAAAACCTGGTTTTGCACAATTAGGAAGTGTTTGGCTTCCTCTCCCCCATTTACTGATGATGTTTACTATTTGGAATGATTTCATGTGGCATTCAGGTTTATCAGGTGCGTTGCAATCAATGGTTTCTTTTATTGTTACAGGTATTATCATTTACCAATTCCTTAAAAAATTACAAGTAGATCTTTTTGGCAGATTAGTTGGTGTCTTAATCTTTATTTTCAATCTCAATATTCTTTACATGCAATCGACAGCCATGACTGAATTGTTGCTGCTTGGCACAATGACTGTTGGTGTCTATGAATTGATGATGTGGCACAAGGAAGAAAAATTAGTTTATCTTATTCGGTCTGCCTTCTGGATTATGTTATCAACCTTAATTCGCTATGATGGGTGGTTTTTATTCATTTTTGCTGCTGGGCTTATTGCATTTCATACGATAAGAAAATATGGCTACAAAACAACAGAAGGAGTATTGGTTTTATTCTGTACTCTTGGTGGATTTGGTATTTTCCTTTGGCTTGTTTGGAACCAGCTGATCTTTAAGGACGCATTCTACTTTATTTCTGGTCCTTATTCTGCGGCTGCACAACAAAATCAATTAGCTCAGGCAGGAGTCTTGGCAACAAAAAAAAATTTACCACTTTCGTTGCAAACCTATATTTACGCACTTGTTTATAATGCTAATTTATTTATTGTCTTATTGAGTTGTTTCGGCGCAGTACTTTTGTGGTTTGATAAAAAAATACAGTCAAGTGTCCGAATAGCGACATTTGCATTAATTGCTCCATTCTTTTTTAACGTTCTGGCATTGTATTTAGGACAGTCTGTGTTATTTGTGCAAGGTCTTTCTGGAACTTCTTGGTTTAACGTTCGATATGGACTTATGATGATACCGTCTATTGCCATTTTCGTTGGGTATTTATTTAATCGCCTCAAATCATTGCGTTTTCTCTTGTTAGGACTTGTTCTTTTTGTCTCAATTTTTACATTTGCAAACAAAGATGCTGTTACGATTGATGACGCACGTGTTGGTGCGAGTGGTAAAAATGTGAGTGAAGTCAGTGGATGGCTTCGTGATCATGCAACCAATCAAAATGGATATGTCCTTATTTCTGTTGCTTCGCATGATGCGATTGTTTTCTCATCAGGATTACCCATGAAAAAGTTTATTCACGAAGGAACAGGACAATATTGGGATTTAGCAACGGCTCATCCTGAAAAGTGGGTTCGATGGATTATTGTCAGAACACATGATACTAATGATTTAACCTATAAGGTTTTACAATTTAACCCAGCCTTTAATCAGAAGTATACATTGGTTAATCATTTCCCTTTTGCAGATATTTATGAGTTAAAATCACAATATGTTCCTGACTTAGAGCCGCTTCCGGTGCTCACAGACAATAAATAATTCCTGTTAATGGTATAATAGAAGAATCTATGAAACAACTCTTTTTTTTGGCAGCTATTGCCTTTATTATTACTTTTTTGTTTTTGTGCTTACAAAATGGATCATTTTATACAATGAATGTGTTAAGCCCGTTGAGTAAAAAATATTGGACTATTCAATCAATTGATACAATGAAATATTCACGAGATGAGGCACAAGCAAAACTTTCTGATGCGTCATTTGATGCGGTTATCGATAGCCAGATGGCTAAGATTGATAAAACAGGAGCAAATTATGTTGCTATTGGTACACCTTATGATGACCAGTTTCTTTCTTATCTCACACGTTGGGTAAAAGCAGCACGCAAATACCATCTGCATATATGGTTTCGAGGCAATTTTTCGGGTTGGGAAGACTGGTTTGGCTACGCAAAAATTGATAGACAAACACATACTGAAATGGTCAAACAATTTATCATAAAAAATAAAGATCTCTTTGAAGATGGTGATATTTTCAGTTCTTGTCCAGAATGTGAAAATGGAGCAGATTTTAATACAAGTGATTCGCAACAAGTGCAGCTTTATCGAGATTTTTTGATCCAGGAGTATCAAACGACTAAGGATTCATTTGCAACCATTAATAAGCAGGTAGGCGCAAACTACTACTCGATGAATGGGGATATTGCCAAGCTTGTTATGGATAAAGAGACGACAAAGGCTCTGGGTGGGACTGTCGTCGTTGATCATTATGTCAATGATCCTCAAGTCCTTGCAGATGATTTACAGGCTCTTGCCGACAAGAGTGGTGGCCAAGTCGTCCTTGGTGAGTTTGGGGCGCCAATTCCTGATATTCATGGCTCTATGACCGATGAACAGCAAAAAAAATGGATTCAAGAAGTGTTGGATAAAGTCTCTCAAGTACCACAAGTCATTGGGGTCAATTATTGGGTTAATACAGGTGGTTCTACGGCCTTGTGGAACGATGCAGGTAACCCAAAGCCAGCAGTAGGCGTTATTACTACTTTTTACTCCAGACATAAGTTCTTCTAAAGGTTAAAAAGACGATTTTAACCCCCAAAACTCCTAAGTCCTATAACTATTGACATTTCGCGAAATGTATGATATTATCCTGTAATAATAACTTATAAGTTAATTATATGTTAAAGAAATCTCTTTTTACCATACTTACTTTATCTGTCTTTTTGACAGTTTTCAGCAAACCAGCATTTGCTGTTTCATCACCTGATTTTGGATCTTGTTTGAATCCTCAAGTTACAGCATCTCAAGTCAATGGTGGAAGTAACCACGGTGTTGCTGGTCAAACAACTACCTATTCTGGTACTGATAGTATCTATTATCTTTCTGATGGTAACGTCATGCAATGTCTTTGCCCCGACTCTGGTACAGCTATCCAAACAAATTGGTTGAAAACTTCAAATCTTTCAGCATCTGATATTGATGTGTTAAAAAGTCAAGGATGGACATATGTTGCTACGGGCTCTTCATGGGGTTTATCTGATGTCCCATATCTAGCTAAAAATAGTAATTATTCATGCCGCGGCGAAAATACTACACCTACGGTTCAAAGTAGTGTCTTAAGTCTTGCTTACACAGGAAGCGCTGTTGCTATCTATGGCCTCATCATTGCGGGAGTTACTGCTCTCGTTGCTGGAATGTTACTAAAAAAGTTTAGTAAATAATTCATTCCATGAAAACATTTTCCTATATTCTTATTATTTTTGGTCTTCTCTGGTGCCTTTTGGGTGGCTACTATTGGTGGTTAACAAACAATCCTAACAGGCTTGAGTTCACAAATTACTCTGCACCAAAGACCAAAACCGTAACAACTACAAAAGGAGCAAGTTTACCAGAAAGAATTAGTATTCTTGATTTGAAGATTAGTCTTCCTGTTTATCCAGCTCAAATTCGCGATAACAAATGGGATACGATAACTGATGGTGCATCATATTTATCATCCTCTCCTATTCCCGGAACGGTTGGTAATAGTATTATGTATGCTCATGATTGGGCGAGTCTTTTTGGTAATTTAGTCTATGCAAAACCCGGGCAAAAAGTTGATGTTAGCTATGCTGATGGGTCTCACAAGACATTTGTTATCGAGTATACATCAAAGGTTAATCCTAGCGAATCAAGTATTCTTGCCCCATCAAAAGATAAAAGAATGACACTTTATACCTGTACTGGTTTTATGGATTCTCAACGGTTTGTGGTGGTTGCTCTTCTTCATGATACGCCCACTTTTGCGGCTATTACCAAACCCTAAGATTTTCTTCTGGCATACAGTTGACTAAATTTTTCTTGGATAGCAATAATTCCTGTTGCCAAATGAACCAAGAGTGGTATTCCTAAAAATTTTGCAGTTTTTCTTTGTTGTTCATGTTTATCTTGATGATCTGCAGCATGAGTTGGATCAGTGGCAATAGGAATGTAAGGCGGAGGGTTAAATATAGTTGGGAAAAAATTATATAATAAGACGTCAAATTTATTATAAATTGCTGAATAGTCAGCCTTTTTGTATCGTAAATACTGTACAAAACTTTTTTTTGAAAGATTTGCCAATGCATCGGTATGTTTTTTGCGGTTTGCTTGGTACAAAGGAAAAATAGTTGCCCAATCAGATCCATACTTATCAATGAGTTCTACAAGCTCCATACAATCAGCAAATGCTGCTGACATCCCTTGTCCAGAAAAAGGGAGAAAGCCGTGCGCTGCGTCTCCAATAAGCACCATTAAGTCTTTATAGTACCAAGGCTCTGTATAAATTGTTACAAATTGGCTGGTAGGATTATGGAGCATTGCTTTTGTTATTTGAGGAAGAATAGGCAAAAAGTCTGAAAAGTTTTCCTTGAAAAACGTTTCGATTTTTGCTTCTGATGTCAGTGATGCAAAGCTTTTTTTTGTCTCTTTTGGGAGGACAAGAAGTGCACTCAGAGACTGATCCTTATTCATGTAACTAAAGAGTACACATGATTTTCTTGTCCATGCATAAGTAAGATTTGTTTGCAGATTTAATTTTTCGACAAATTCTTTTTTTAAATATATTTGTTTGTATTCCCAAGGTAAATATTCTTGTCTATGACTTGTTTCTTGTCCTTGTTGTAAAAATGTTCTTACTTGCGAATGGACGCCATCTGCTCCAATAATGACATTACAGGTAACTGTTCTGTATTTGTTGGATTTTGTATTTTGTATAAACATTTTTCTTTTTTTCCGACTGACTGCAATAAGAGTTGTGTCAAAATGAAATGTAACACGCTGACTTTTCTTTGCTTCATTAATAAAAATTTGTAACAGTTGTGACCTTTGCATTGCGAAATATGGAATATCTGTTTGATTGAAACGAGAAGAGGGTGGATTCTGAGAAACTTGTGTAACAGATCCAACAATTTTAACCAGAATAGGTTCAATGATTTCCCATAATCCTACTTTTTTGAGTATAGAAATACCATAGCCGTAAAAAACGACATTATATGATTTTTTTGATGCATTGTTGCATACTTCGTCTTCAGAAAATCGTTCATATATCTCCACATTATATCCACGTTTTGAGAGTAAGATCGCAAAAAAACAACCGGCAATGCCTGCTCCAATTATTGTGATTGTTGGTTTTTTATCAGATGTATGCATAGAAAAAATATTTTATACCTTATTATTTTATAACAAAAAAAGCCCCACCGAAAGGTTACATTTTGGCAGGGCTTTTTAGGAAAGAAAATACGCCAATTAATAATTGACAGTATTTGCTGAACCGGTTGTATTAACTGTTACGTTTGTTGTGACATTACCGGTTGTGATGGAAGTCGTTCCATCATTGTTATTGTTGGCTTTATTGTCTCCAGTATTGGAGTTACTGTCAACATTGTTAATAACAACAGTATTATTAGTTTGTGATACCTTTAGTGTATTACTATTATTGACACTGACGGTATTTTTTGATTTTGCGCTATTGTTAGAAACATCAACCGTTGTATTTGTGTTACAACTACAATTGCTACTGAGGTTTGCTGTATTTGATGAACCTGTTGTTGAGACAGTAACGGTTGTGTTTGTACTTCCTGTTGTGATATTTACATTACCGTTAGTATCTTTTGTTTTATTGCCTCCTGTAGTGGAATTGCTACCAACGCTATTTACGACAAAGGTGTTATTTGATTGGTTAACCGTTGTCTTTTTTGTGTTGTTAACGGTCACGTTATTTGTTGATTTAGCACCATTGTGGGTAACATTGACAGTTGTGTCAGCTAAAGCAGTTGGACCAAGGACGCTAGCAACAAATGTTGCAACAGCGACTGCGGCTCCAAGTTTGACATTAAAATTTCTCATTTTTTTCACCTCCTCTCGGTATTGGTTGCGAAGATGATAAATCATGATTAGTAGAACTTACTGATACCGTTGATGAGTTTGCTACATTGACTGTCGTTGATGAACTAGCGCCGTTATTGCTGACATTTATCACAGTATTGTCTGAGCAATCGTTTGAAGAGATGATAGTAAATTGGTTGTTTAGCAAATTTGCTGAGTCAGAGAGTAGTGCTTGTGTCGGTTGAAATGATGCTGTTGTAAAAAGAACGCTTAAGAAAAAAATGATAAAAGCTTGCGTTTGTGAAGCAGGTGGAATTTTTTGTTTCCAGGTCTGTATGAGTAGAGAAAGTGTTTGTAATTCGCTTACCAAAATAAGAAGAGATGGAACAAGAATCAATAGTGCGATGCCAATTCTTGTTTTGCTAAAAGTGAAAAAATAGCCAACATACGGAATTGTCCAGACTACTTTGCCAACAACTCCCCCACCAGCAAGTTGCCAATTGTCTTGGCTTTTATTTTTGTCACCTTTGGTTTTAAAAATTGTAACGCTGCCGTTATGTTTTACTGCTGCAATACGATGAGTAATAAATTTTCTCTTTTTTGTTGGACTAATAAACGTAATAATATCGTCAGTTTTAAGTATTGTTGGTCGGATTTGTTGCGTAATAACAAGTGATCCTGTTTTTATTATTGGCTCCATAGAGCCAGACATCACGATAAATGCTCTCCATCCACCAAAATGTGTTGAAAGAAGAAACAGAGAGAAGCCAAAGAATAGAATTATAAAAATTGCAAAACCTTTCAAAATATTTTTCATACCTAAATAACAAAAATTTTATTTTTCCTCCCCTCTCACGATGAGAAGGGAGGTTTTTTTATTTATTTTACGATCACGGTGTTGCTGTTGGTGCCACTTCAATTTGTGTACCAGTAAATATCAAATCAAAAGTAATTGTTGAATTACTTGTCGTAATATTTTTATCGAGTGTTACATCCATTTGATATTCTTGTGTATTAACTGTACTTGTCCCGTGCAAAATATTTGGTTCACCCAAACTCGTCGGTGTCAGCCATTCAGTGAGAGTATGTGTTGTAGGACTACCAACTGATTGTTCAGCTGTATTGACAGGAGTAAAGGTAATCTTCAACTTTGTCGCCATCAAGCGTGCCGCTAATGCTTGCTGCTTGTCCTGTTACTGAAAAATCAGTGTCTGAACTTAAATTTCTCAATCGAAAAAATTTCGTTTGCGTTTGTCCAGGTAGAAGTGATCCAGTAAAACCTGGCTGCGAATCAGCAAAAGATGCACTTGTGCTTACGCTATTTGAAATACGTAAATCAACAGTTCCCGTACTAAATGTACTTGCTGCCAAAGTTGCCTGGTCTGATAGCAAGGCTCGTGTGCCTGCAAACGCAGCGCCACTTACCGCAATGATAATTAATAAACTTAGAATAATACGTTTAATCATATTTCTATCACCTCCCTTCCTTTCATAAAAAAAACCTCCTGAGCTTCCCCAAAAACAAAACTCAAGAGGTTAACTTAAAATAACACAAAAAATAAATTCTGGGCAGTATTCATATGATATCGTTAAGAAAAAAATATATTTTTATTAGACTAATCTAATTCTTCTTTTTTGTCAATTACGACAAAAATACTTAAACTATATCAAAGTTTATTTTCAGCCCGATATGATCAGAAAGATAATTTAATTTTTTGTTCGATATTTGTTCTTTCTTGTCAAATAAGTATGAATGAGCAAGAACACGTATGTTCTTTTCTCTCTCTTTTATAAAGACAAAATCAATCCTCTCGGACGTTTTCCCTTTGAATTTATAATCCAGTCTTTCTCTATAATATGTTGGGAATTTTTCAGGAAAGACATCAGTAACTTTTGTTTTTTGTAGCAATGTTTTATAGAGTTTTGAATGTTTTTTAAGATTAAAGTCGCCTGTGACAAGAATCGAGGTGTTATCTTTGGAAATATTATTCACTTGTTGTATGACTTCTTCAACTTGGTTTTTAACGTAGGGATAAAGATGGTTGGTTGGAGACTCATCAAATTCAAAATCGCTGACTAAATGTGTGGTCATGAGAGTAAAAGGGAGATTTTTTAACTTTACAATAAGCATGCCATTTCGAAGAAGCCGGGTATAAAATGAGAGATTTTTGAAAGAGCCAAGCGCAGAAAAACTTTGAAAATATATTTTTTCAAAAGGTATTTTTGAAAAGATAACCACACCACCTTGTGGACCGTATAATTGCTTTTCGTAAGCAACAAAAGGAAATCCTTGTAAATATTTTCTCAGCAGACTGAGGTGATAATAAGTAGCAACTTCCTGCAAGCAAAGAATATCAAGAGGATTTTCATTGATAATTTTCGCAAAGGCTTGATAACGCTTGGTAATAAAAGGGGCAAAAAAGGGCGTACCAAGTGTATTAAAATTGAGAAGTGATAATTGCATATCTTTCGCCTCTTGTAAATAATCTTTGAAAATTATACCATAATTACTCCTCCCCAAACGGGATCAATGCTCATGAAATCTTTTTTTGCACACTTTTTTTTGATACTTTTTGTTTCAGTTATTTTTGCTGGAGCGTTTTTGTACGTTACAGGGAGTAGAGAGCAAAAGATCACGCTTTCTTCGCCAATTCCAGATTTTTTAACCATCACAAACAACAAACAGGTAAAGATACTTGATCTGTGGCTGCCTTTTATTCAAAAGATACAAGGAAGTGGATTTGATGCTCCAGCACTTACTGCGCAGTCTGTCTTGCTGTTTGATTTGACTACCAATAAAGCAATTTTTGAAAAAAATCCTCGCACTCACCTACCAATGGCATCATTAACAAAAATAATGACTGCTATTATTAGTATTGAAAATAAACGCAGTGATGATACCTATATAGTCTCAGATAAAGATTTGGTTGGTGAAGATAGTATGGGGTTGTCAGATGGTGAATCATTAAGTCTTGAAGAACTGCTTTATGGATTGATGTTGCCATCTGGCAATGATGCTGCTGAAGTATTAGCACGAAATTCTCCGTTGGGTCGAGATGGATTTATCAAGGCAATGAATGATAAGGCAAAATCGCTTGGACTTGTCGATACGCATTATGATAATCCTTCTGGCTTACAAGGAGATGGTGCTCAATATACTACTGCATATGATCTTTTGGTCATCACGCGATATGCCTTAGAGAACTATCCTCAGTTTGTTCAAATTGTTTCCACTCCAGAATATTACATCTCCGAACGATCAACACATAAGGCATATGATTTGGTCAATGAAACCAATCTCTTAACGACTTATGACGGTGTAAAGGGCGTAAAGACAGGCTATACGCCAGAAGCGGGATTATGTTTGGTGACCTATCTTGATTATGATGAACATAAAATTATTGGTATTCTTCTCAAAAGTGAAAATAGACGAGGTGAGATGAAAGATCTACTTGATTACTCCTTGAAAACCTTGGGTATAGAACCTCCTGAGTATCGCGGTGAATGACTGGAGTCTCTGCTTGGTAATTCTCAAACTCACCAAAAGTCGATCAAAAAATCCATGATGTTTTATCTCAAGACTTTTTTCTTCTTGCAGGGCGTTTGCGATTAGTTCTCTTTGCTCTTTTCCAATTGTTGGTAAGTCTCGGTAGGCAAAGAAACCATAATCATTTATCTCAGTTGAAGGAGAGAATTTGCCACTATGGAACTTGCCCATACAGCTTATATCAACGCGTGCAGACGCAGGATCATACCATGCTTTAATAATTTTTTCCATTTTGACTTTCAATTTTGATTCTTCCCATACTTCCCTTTCAAGACCTTTTTGCGGATACTCGCCTTTTTTCAAATATCCTCCTGGCAAACTCCAACTCGTTTGTCGATAAGCATGTTTGAGAAGCAACACTTCATTTTTTTTATTGAGTACGACTCCTGTCACGCCGATCAAAAATTCATCATTTACAATATGCATAAGAGCAAGTTGTAATTTTTTTGGGATATTAAGCAGTTTATAAAGTTGGGCAGCAATTTTTTTGATTTGCATGAACTTATTGTAAGAATCTTTAGTAAAAACTGTTTAAAATTTCTGTAAAGAGAAGGTAATAATTTTTTAAAGTTGTAGCATAAGATGAGTTTTCCTGTTACAATAACTCTACACAAGTAACTCCTGAATAATTTATTCTTCTTCTGTTACGGTTTAGCAAAGTTTTACATAATATGGAGACAGTCAAAAGATTTGGACATCGGACGTTTTCGTCGTTGAAAATTCGTAACTATCGTTTGTATTTTATCGGCCAAGGGATTTCTCTTTCTGGAACCTGGATGCAGACAGTTGCCCTGGGTCTTCTTGTGTTGCAATTAACCCACTCAGGAACGATTTTGGGTATTGTTTTGGCATTACAATTTTTGCCGATTCTTCTATTTGGTCCGATTGCTGGTGTGATGATTGATCGATATTCCAAGCGCAAAATGTTATATCTTACTCAAAGTGCCGCAGCGATCTTAGCTCTTCTTATGGGATTGTTTTTGTTTTTTGGTGTGATACAGATAGGGATGGTATATGTTTTTGCTATTTGTTTGGGCATTATAACAGCTATTGATAGTCCAACTCGTCAAGCATTTCTTATGGAATTGGTAGGTAAAGATGGCATAAAAAATGCGATTGCACTTAACTCCAGTGAAGTAAATCTTGCTCGTATTCTTGGACCAGCTCTTGGTGGTATTGTTATTGCAGCAGTCGGGCT
>DASQPC010000025.1:0-11882 GCA_035644155.1 Candidatus Methylomirabilota bacterium | reverse complement strand
ACAAATACTTACTAAAAATAATGTTTTTTTTCCTGATTCACGATTATTGCTGCCATCGCCTGTTGCATAGGGAGTTTGTTTGGTTGGTTTCTGCACAGTTTCTATCATAAGAAATATTATTAAAGATTGTCAATGAGATTGAGGGGCGGGTGTTGGCGAGGGGGGAGGAGTAGGGTGAGCACAGCTTAAGCAATATTTATTGCCAAAATAGTCTGTCATCACCGTTTCGTCTCGAGAGTCAACGTTATTAGTTTGTCCAGATGGAGCTTGTGCGCCTGTTGCTTTGTCTACCCAAACAGCTTCTTGTTTGATGCTTCCTGTCATTTTTGTTTCAGTGCCTTTGATAATATACTCAAAGCGTGTTGGACACTGGGTGTTTGGTTGTCCAGATGGAGGAGCAACTTGAAATGATGTACAGACATATTTGCCATAGACATCTGGTGGTTTTTGAGGAATTTCCGGTTCTTTACCAATGAGCAAATGTGACATAAGTGTATGCCAAATAGGTGCAGCTCCAGTAATTCCAGAAACCAATCCACTCATCGGTGTGTGATCGTTATTACCAACCCAAACAGCAACCAAATAGGAAGGCGTATACCCAATCGTCCAGTTATCTCTAAAATCATTGGTCGTTCCTGTTTTGACCGAGACGTGTTGTTTGTTTATTTTTAGTTCTGAATTTGAACCAAATTCAAGTAATCGTGCATTATTATCAGCGAGAATATCTGAGATGATAAAGGTAACGTCTGAAGGTAAAACTTTTTTGCCAAAGATAGGACTACTTGGTGGGGTATACTGTTCAAGGATCTGGCCTTTATTGTCTACGACTTTAAGAATTGGATGGAGATCAACGCGATATCCTTGATTGGCAAACACACCAAAAGCAGTTGCCATATCTGTCATGGTCACTTCAACGCCCCCAAGTGTCAGGGATAAACCATACTGATTTGAACTTTGGAGATTATTGATTCCCATAGCACTAGCTGTTGCAATCATTGCATCAACGCTATTCATTTTGAGCATTTCAACTGCAGGAATATTGAGGGAGTTGCCTAATGCGTCTCTCATTTGGACTACACCATGGAATTGTCCATCATAGTTACGGGGACAGTAAGGTTGTTGTGGAGGATCAGGAAAACAAATCGGTGCGTCAATAAATGGTGTTGCCGCAGTATAGCCTTTCAGTAAGCCAACAGCATAGTTGATTGGTTTGATTGATGAGCCTGGCTGGAGATGGGCAAGGGTTATGTTGACGTTGCCATGTTGTGGGTCAAAGTAATCTTTACTCCCAACCATGGCAAGAATTTCTCCTGTTGCAGGATCGGTAATAAGGCTACCACCATTACCAACATGATAAGAGGTAAGTTTTGCGACTTCAGAAGCAACAGTCTGCTGGGCAAAGTCTTGAATACCAAGATCCAAACTTGTGTATACTTTTAATCCACCTTGCTCGACGGTCTGTTCACCATATTTCTTAACCAGCAAATCTTTGACATAAAAAACAAAATGTGGAGCTTTTATTGGGTTGGTGATTTTTTGAAAACGCAGTTGCTCTGCAAGCGCTTTATCTCGTTGCTCTTTGGAGATATAGCCTTGCTCTACCATTTTTTGCAGAATTTCTTCCTGACGGGCTTTTCCGAGTTCGGGATGTGAACCAACAGGGGAGAATGTACTTGGTGCTTCTGGTAATCCTGCGAGAAATGCCTGTTCAGCAAGAGAAAGTTGATCAACGTGTTTGCCAAAAAAGGTAAGGGACGCTGCCTCAACACCATAAGCTGTTCCACCATACGGCACCTGATTAAGGTACATTTCCAAAATCTGGTTTTTGTTATACATGATTTCAGTCAAAAACGATAAGAAGACTTCTTTTATTTTCCGAGTGATAGTTCTCTCAGGTGTCAACAAACTACTTTTAACAAGCTGTTGTGTTAATGTTGAGCCTCCCTGTAGTTGCTTGTGGAAAATAGTTGAGACAAGTGCCCTGCTCATTCCTCGTACGTCAACCGCGCCATGATGATAAAAATCTCGATCTTCAATTGCGATTGTTGCTTCTTGAAGTGTTTTTGGAATTTTATTTAGAGGGACAAAAGTTTGATTACGATCAGAATACAGAGTATACAGCAGTTTACCATGACGATCATACATTTGAGTTGAATAGGATCCTGTGGTGCTACTTAGTTTGGTTGGGTTAGGAAGATCTTTTAACAAAAAAAAGTATAACAGTGTTAAGCAAAGGAGAATAAGCAAGGGAGGAAGAAGCAGGCCAAGTAATACCCTTTTTTTCATAGAAATTTTTTTAGCCTTCTTTACAACTTTTTTATAGCTTTTGAACATAGATAAATAAATAAAGAATACTATTATTTTAGCAGATATCTCTCGTTTTGTGTTTGCGGTATAATATCTCTTATGATGCATATTAAAAACTTTCTGGCTCAATTTCCCATTCCAAATTTTGGTATTAATCTTTTTGATATTGTTTTTGTTGTTGTTATTCTTTTCTATGCTTATGAAGGATATTCTTTGGGCTTAGCACTTGCATCTCTTGATTTGGTAAGTTTTGTTCTCTCCTTTATTATCGCGCTCAAATTTTATAACGTTCTTGCTAACCTTTTGCTGCTTCTCTTTTCGCTTCCGCTTGGTTTTGCTCATGCAATTGGCTTTTTCCTTCTCGCGTTTGTTGCCGAAGTTTGTCTGGGATTGTTTTTTAGGGGGATTCTTCGCCGTGTACCAACAGTTCGTTCCCAACATCCTCTCTTTAGCCTGTTGAGAAAGCTCGATCATTGGCTGGGTATTATCCCGGGTATGGTATCTGCTTTTATTGTCTTGTCATTTTTGTTAACCATTGTTGTTTCACTTCCGTCTTCTCCTTTGATAAAAAGTTTAGTGACAGATTCCAAAATTGGATCACGACTGATTGCCAATACCTCGCTTTTTGAAAAACAACTCAATAGCATTTTTGGAGGAGCACTCAATGACACGCTCAATTTTTTGACTGTTGAGCCAAAGAGTAATGAATCAGTCAATCTGCATTTCTCAATGAAAAAGGGGACTGTGGATGATCAAGCTGAGCAGGAGATGTTTATTTTGGTTAATAAAGAACGGGTGAAAAGCGGTTTGGCTCCACTGACTTTTGATACTATGCTTCGCGATGTTGCTAGGGCTCATTCGCAGGATATGTTTGCGAGAGGATATTTTTCTCATTACACGCCAGAAGGACGTTCTCCTTTTGACCGTATGACAAATGCTGGGATTACCTTTATGTATGCCGGAGAGAATTTAGCACTTGCTCCAAGTACAGATCTTGCGATGCAAGGGCTTATGAACAGTCCAGGACACAGGGCAAATATTCTCAACCCAAACTTTAAAAAAATCGGCATTGGTGTCATCGATGGGGGAATCTATGGCAAGATGTATAGTCAGGAGTTTACAGACTAAAGTTGATGGTAGTGGTGATGGGTAGTCATATACCGCATTGTTCCTGAAATACCTCGAAGAACAAGTGAGTGCGTCACAATTTTATTTCCTTTGTCTACGACTCCTTTAAGGAGTGGTCCATCAATAACACCAGTTGCGGTAAAAGTAAGATCTTTGCCGCGTGCCAAATCTTCAGCCGCAAATATCTTATCTATTTTTGTAATTCCAGCAGCATGGAGTCGTTTCTTATCAGCATCGTTTTGTGGAGCGAAACGAGCAAGAATCTGTCCTCCTAAAACTTTAATAGCGCTTGCCGCCAACACAGCTTCTGTGCTTGCACCTATGCCAAGCAAAAGGTCAGCGTCGTTTTCTTCAAGCGATGGTGCAATAGCGCCTGCGACATCACCGTCAGTGATCAGGCGGAGTCGTGCGCCTGTTTTTCGTATTTCCTCAATCAATGTCTGGTGTCTTTTTCTGTCAAGCACAATGACTATCAACTCTCGTTTGTCTTTACCAAGAGCTTTGGCGACTTTGCTAATAGTTGTTGTAACTGGCGCATCAAGATCAATTACTTGGCAAGCAAGCGGACCTGCGGCAATTTTTTGCATATACATATCAGGAGCATGAAGCAGTGAACCCTTTGGTCCTGCAGCAATGACGGTCATTGCATTATATCTTCCATAAGCAACGCTATCGGTGCATTCCAGGGGGTCAACAGCGATGTCTATTTTTGGCGTTTTGCCTTTGCCGACTTTTTCGCCAGTATAGAGGAGGGGAGCTTTATCTTTTTCTCCTTCACCAATAACGATTGTTCCTTGGAAATCGATTTGGTTGAGGCGGGAACGCATGGCGTTGACGCTTGCATTATCGGCTGCATGTTTGTCTCCACGACCGATCCATGCGCTCGCGGCAATTGCTGCGGCTTCGGTGACGCGAACAAATTCTAAGGCTAGATTGCGGGATTGGTTAGTGTCTGTCATAAGTTTTTGTTTTATTCCTCGCGCCTTTTATCGTTTTCTCTAATTGCGGCATGTTCCATCTTTTGTTTGAGTTTGGTAAAGACTTCTTCTTTAGACCAATGTTCGTTATGAAGATTTTGGTACCATTCAAAATAACTTACGAGGACACCTCCAGCGTTGGCAAGAATATCAGGTATGATGGTGATGTTTCTTTTGTTGAGGATTTCATCTGCCTCTAATGTCATTGGCGTATTTGCCATCTCAAGAATTATTGAGGCCTGTAATTTTTCAGCATTGTTTTTGTTAATGACATTTTCCAGTGCAGCCGGTACAACAACATCAACAGGCAACTCCAGGACTTCTTCGGCTGTGATATCTTTACCATGGAGTTGGTTTTTATAGGTTATATCACAAACAGAGCCTATGCAATAGCAACCGGCAAGAAAACCCTTCTCTTCTTTACAATGTTGGACTTGTGCAATATCAACAATCCCATCGGGGATATAAATTACTCCTTTAAAGTCAGAAATGCCGACAATCTTACATCCTTGCTGTTGCAAAAAATATGCAATATAATAACCAACATTGCCAAATCCTTGTACGGCGACGGTAATATCTTGCGGTTTTTTCCCAAGCTTTTGTAGCAGCGTTAAGAGAACATAACTTCCACCGAGACCCGTTGCTTCTGTTCTTCCTTTTGAGCCTCCATTCTCTAGTGGCTTTCCAGTGATAACAGCAGGTGAAGGGTGTCCTGTAATATTATTGTATTCATCGACGATCCAAGCCATTATTTTAGGATTTGTATTGACATCAGGAGCGGGGATATCAATATCAGCACCAATATTTCGCGCTAATCGTCTGGTAAAAAGTCTTGTCAGTTGTTCCAGTTCTCTCTTTGAAAGTGTTTTTGGGTCAATAGTAATACCTCCCTTACCGCCACCAAACGGAATATCGACCAAAGCATTTTTTATGGTCATAAGCATTGCAAAGGCCTTCACTTCATCCATAGAAACCTTTTGATGATAGCGCAGTCCACCTTTATATGGACCCAAAATGCTGTTGTGTTGGACACGATAGTCATTCGTTATTTCGATTTCTCCATTATCGCGGACGAAGGGAAGGGAAACCGTAATTGTTCTTTCAGGGTGCAAAAGGCGAGCAAGAAGGAGGGGATCAAGATGGATTGTTTGAGCTGCTTTTTGGAGTTGGGTTTGTGCACGATGCCAAGGATTGGTCTGCTCCATAAGAAATTTAGTATAACACGCAAAAATTTTCTTACAAGACATAAAGCTTACATTTTGAAAACAAAATTGCCCTCTTGTCAATGCGCTTAAGAGACGTATATACTATTCTTATGGTACGGGTGGCAATTAACGGCTATGGAAGAATTGGGCGAATGGCTCATCGAGTTATTCTGCAATGGCATACCGGAGATATTGAAGTTGTTGCCATTAATGCCGGTTCCTCAACTGATATTACAGGATGGATGTATCTTCTCAAATACGATAGCGTCTACGGTCTTTTGCCTCAAGATATTTCAGTCAAACCCAATACTGACGAATCAAAAAAAGATCTGCTTGGGCATTTTGTGATGGAGGATAAAGAAATTCCTATCTATTCACAAAAAGATCCAACACTTTTGCCATGGCGTGATTTACAAGTTGATGTGGTTATTGAATCAACTGGTCATTTTACAACTGCAGAAAAGTTACAGACACATTTGACTGCTGGTGCAAAAGCAGTTGTTCTTTCAGCGCCTGCGAAAGGTGAGGGTGTCCCAACCTATGTTGTCTCAATTAATGATACTGACTACAAAGGCGAAACATTGCTCAATAATGCATCGTGTACCACCAATTGTATTACTCCAGTTGCACGAGTGATCCATGAAGCATTTGGTATTGAAAAAGCGATGATGACAACAATTCATGCGTATACCTCAGATCAAAAGCTCCAAGATGGCGGACACAAAGATTATCGTCGGGCACGAGCAGCAGGTCTTAATATCGTCCCAACATCAACCGGTGCAAGTGTCGCAGCAGGGGAAGCGTTTTCTCCACTGAAAGGTATTTTTGCTGGGCTTTCTATAAGAGTTCCTGTTCCAGTTGGTTCACTTTCTGATTTTACTTTTCTTCTCAAACGTGATGTTACTAAAGAAGAAGTAAATGAGACATTGCGAAAAGCAGCAGCAGAAGAACGCTATAAGGGAATTCTTATGATAACTGAAGATCCATTAGTCTCAAGTGATATTATTGGTAACTCTCATTCAAGCATTGCCGATCTTTCTTTGACTCAAGTTGTTGGAGGTAATATGCTTAAAATAATTGCCTGGTATGACAATGAATATGGTTATGCAAATAGACTCGTTGAAGAAGTTATTATGGTTATGGTCGGACAAAAGGCTGCCACACAACCAACCACATAAAGAGGCATTTTTTATGGATAAACCGATTGAGATACCGAATATTCGTATTATTACCGTTTCTGGTCGTATTGGTGCGGGTTCAACTTCGCTTGCAAGACATCTTGCGCAAACGCTTTCATGGAAACATATTGAAGGAGGAGATATTTTTTGGGAAGCAATTCGGAAAAAAATGAATGTCGCCAACAAAGATACCAAGCTTCGGCCTGATGAAGAAGATTTCCTCTTTGAAGAAAAACAAAAACAGCTTCTTCGTGAAGAAAAACATATTGTGCTTGAAAGTAAGCTGTCTGCTTTTTGCGCACAAGGGTTATCAGGTATTTTTAAAGTAGGTGTCGTTTGTGCAGATCTCCAAGGAGAAGATCAACCGCAAATTCGTATTGACCGATTAGTCAATAGAGAACAAATGGCAGTAGATGACGCAAAGACGGAAGTTTTGGAAAGAGAAAAAAATGACTTGGTCAAGTGGCGACGTCTCTATGCCTATAACGATGAACAGTGGGTCTATTGGGATAAAAAATATTATGATCTTGTTGTCAATACCTTTTCACATAACCAAGAGGAGAGTTTGCAGCTCGTCTTGGAAGCAATAGGGGTTCACCAATGAAATGGTCATCAATAGTGCTTGGATTATTTTTGTTATTCCTCGTGACGAGTAGTCCTGTCTCTGCGCAAGATGAGACCACGATACCAACTCCTGTAGCATATAGCTTGCCATATCCGGGTATTTTGCCTGGAAATCCTTTATATTTTCTTAAAGCAGTGCGAGATAATGTACTTTCGTTTTTTAGCTCAGGTCCTCTGAAAAAAGCAAAATTTGATCTGTTGCAAGCGGATAAAAATATTGAAGCAGGTGTTTTGTTGTTGGCTCAAAAGAAAGAGCATGCACTTGTTTTGACAACCGTAACAAGAGCAGAAGACTACTTTGCGGATGCGATTTCCAAAACAGAAGATGCCAAAAAACAGGGGAGTGATACGCAAGAAATGATAAAACAACTTACTTTAGCAAATCTTAAACATCAAGAAATCCTTTTAGAAATGCACCATGCTGCCAAAGGGAATGACAAAGAAGCTTTTGCGCGTGAGCTTGAGCGAGTAAAACAGTTCAGAAAAAGTATAGAAAGACTACAGCAAAAATAAAGGTTATTTTAAGTATTTGATGGAAATGTTTTAACAGTCCTAAGGGTCATGTAAGAAAACACTTGCAAAAAGTGTTCATCTAAGGCTAATGATGTTTTTTGATAGAGAAGTTTGTAGTTGACGTCGTAGATGTAGTGTCATATGATTTTTCTTGCGCTAAATAACTAGCATCTAGTTATTAAAGAGCAAAAGATATGCAGTGTCCATATTGCGGGAGTAAACAGTCAGAAGTTGTCGAGACGAGAGAAAGTTCAGACCTGGATGCAATTCGAAGAAGAAGAGCATGTTTGTCTTGCACGAAGCGTTTTACAACATACGAACGGATAGAAAATATTGCTTTGATAGTTATAAAAAAGGATAGTAGGAGAGAGCAATTTGTCAGAGAGAAATTAAAAAATGGATTATTAAAAGCGTGTGACAAGACGATTATTCCGACTGAGATTATTGAAAAGACAGTAACAGAAATAGAGCGAGAATTACGAGGACTTGGTTCTTTGGAGGTAGAAAGCAAATTGATTGGGGAGATGGTCGCACAGCGTTTGAAGAGGCTTGATAAGGTTGCTTATATTCGATTTGCAAGTGTTTTCAAACGATTTGTGGACGCAGAAGATTTTGAAAAAGAAGTAAAAGGACTACAAAGGGTAAGTAATTTATAAACATATGAAATTTGACGGCATAAGACAAAAAGTATTTTTAGATCGTTACTCACTTAAGGATAAAGAAGGGAATCCTCTTGAGCAAGATCCTTCAGAAATGTGGCGTCGTGTTGCCAAAGGTATTGCAGGCGTTGAAAAAAAAGCAGCAGATAAGAAGAAATGGGAAGAGAAATTTTATAAAGTGATGGAAGATTTTAAATTTCTGCCAGGAGGTCGTATCTTTGCAGGTGCAGGTACAGGGTTTGACGTCACATATTTTAATTGTTTTGTTATCCCAAATCCACCCGATTCCCGAGGTGGTATTATGGAAAACCTTACGCAAATGATTGAGATCATGGCCCATGGTGGAGGAGTAGGGCTTAATCTCTCTGGTCTTCGTCCGAGAGGTGCTCGTGTCAAAAAGGTTAACGGATTTTCTTCAGGTCCAATGAATTGGGCAGAACTTTATTCCCTTGCGACCAAAGATATCGTCCAGCAAGGTGGAAGCCGTCGTGGAGCTCTGATGCTCATGATTCATGACTGGCATCCCGATGTTGAGGAGTTTATTACTGTTAAACAAGATTTAACTAAGATCAATGGTGCCAATCTTTCTGTTTGTGTCTCAGATGATTTTATGGAAGCTGTGAAGACAGATAGCGACTGGGATCTTATGTATCCAGATCTTGATGATCCACAATATGACGCGAAATGGAATGGTGATATCCATGATTGGAAAACGCTAGGAGGGAAAGTAAAAGTATATAAAACAGTCAAGGCATCATACCTTTGGAATCTTATTTGTGAGGCTGCATGGCGTAGTGCTGAACCAGGGCTTCATTTTCTTGATCGTTCCAATAAACGTTCAAATACATGGTATTTTGAAAAACTTCTTGCCACAAATCCCTGCGTTACCAATGATACATGGGTTCAGACTAGTGTTGGTCCACGGCAAGTTCGCGATTTAATTGGCACGCCTTTTGTGGCACGGGTCGATGGACAAAATTATCTCTCTGGTTCACGTGGTTTTTTTAAGACTGCTACAAAGCAAGTAGTGCAATTGCAAACAAAAGAAGGTCACAGCTTGAGTTTGACACCTGATCATAAGGTTCGTCGCGTTACTCGTTTAACCAGATACACAATCGAAACTGAATGGATTGAAGCGGGCAAGCTTACTTCTCTAGATAAGATACTCTTGCATGATCATCGAAACGGCTCAGAGTGGAAAGGTATATATTCTTTTAACGATGGCTATTTAGTTGGTCTTTTAGTTGGCGATGGAACACTCAAGAAAGACAAAGCGATTTTGTCAGTTTGGGAAAAAGTTGAAGCTTCTGCAAAGACTACAGCTACAGGTGCTCAGGCAGTTATGCAAAATGTTTTACAAGTTGCCTCAACGCTTCCTCATAAAAGTGACTTTACTGGATGGATGCCTGTTTCTGGACGAACGGAACATCGTCTGTCTCTTGGCTATGTGAAGGACTTAGCTAACGCTCTTGGTATGACACCTGGTAATAAAGCTATAACAGAGAAGGTAGAACAGACATCAAGTAATTTCTATAAAGGATTTTTGCGTGGATTTTTTGATGCAGATGGTTCTGTGCAGGGTATGCACGATAAAGGAGTAAGCGTTCGTCTTTCTCAATCTGATCTTGTGTGTTTGCAAGCTGTACAACGTATGCTTTTACGGCTTGGTATTGCTTCTTCTTTGTACAAGAATAGACGCGTTGCAGGTAAAAAAGCATTACCTAATGGCAAAGGAGGCCTCTCTTTGTATCAGACCAAGTCTCAACATGAATTAGTTATTAGCGGTGAAAATATTTTGAGGTTTTCTCAAGTAATTGGTTTTGGAGATAGCGCAAAATCTTTGCGTTTACAAACACTTCTTGCTTCGTATAAGAGAACCCTTAATAAAGAACATTTTATCGCTCATGTTGAAAGTATTACTCAAAAAGGGATAGAAGATGTTTATGATGTCCAGGTTTCTGACATTCATGCGTTTGACGCTAATGGATTTTATGTTCATAATTGTGGTGAACAGCCACTTGGTGCATGGGCTGTGTGTAACTTAGGTGCAATGAATTTATCTGCGTATGTTCGAGAAGATGATCTTAAGGATGATAAAGCTGGCTGGTTTGATTATGAATCGTTTGGCAAAGATGTGCAAGTTGCCATGCGTTTCTTGGATAATGTTATTGATGATACGCATTACTTCTTTAAGGAAAATGAGAAAGTAGCCAAAGATATTCGTCGAACAGGTCTTGGTATTATGGGTATTGCTGATACCTTCATCAAAATGAAGATTCGCTATGGTTCTGAAGAATCTATCGAAGTCTCCAAAAGGATTTTTGAAACACTTCGAGATAATGCATATATTGCCTCGGCTGATATTGCCCGCGAAAAAGGAACATTCCCTAAATATGATCGAGATAAATATCTTGAAGGATATCACATCAAAGCATTACCAAAAGAAATTCGTGACAAAATCTACAAGCAAGGGATTCGTAACGCAGTCCTTCTGACAATTGCGCCAACAGGAACGACCAGTCTTATTGCAGGTGTTTCATCAGGTGTTGAGCCAGTTTATGAATTTGAATATTCTCATAACGGCCGGCTTGGTAAGCAAATGGTATATCACAGTCTGTACGGTGAGTGGAAAGAGGCGCATCCGACTGACGAACGTCCTGCATATTTTGTTGCAGCGAATGATTTAACACCTGAAGATCATGTACGGATTCAAGCAGTGGCGCAGGAATATATTGATTCTTCGATATCAAAAACAGTAAATGCTCCCAATAATCATACCATTGAGGATGTCAAACGACTCTACATGCTCTCTTATGAGATGGGTCTTAAAGGAGTTACGTATTTTCGTGACGGATCACGGATGGGTGTCTTACAGCGTGAAGATAAAAAGGAAGAGAAGAAAGAGCAAGCGCCAGTCGTCCCAGTGACTCCTCGTATGCCACGTCCGATGATGTTGACGGGAGTGACGTACAAGACAGATAGTCCTAGTGGTAAAGTGTATGTCACGATGAATGAAGATGAAAAAGGCAACGCGTTTGAAGTCTTTATCAATCATGGAAAGAGTGGGTCAGACTTAATGGCACTTGCTGATGCATTGGGCCGAATGATTTCTTTTGTCCTTCGTATCTACAGTCCTGTTCCGGCTCGCGAGCGCGTGCGGGAAATCGTCTCAGAACTTGCTGGTATTGGAGGAGCAAAAAGTATTGGTTTTGGGCCCAATCGCGTTCGCTCTCTGCCCGACGCGATTGCTAAAGTGCTTGCCAGACATAATGATTTTCGTGTTAACGGCAA
>DASQPC010000024.1:0-6375 GCA_035644155.1 Candidatus Methylomirabilota bacterium | reverse complement strand
TAAGTGGGTTATGTTCCATATATGTTTTGTATGTTCCTGTCGTCATTGTCGCGACAACTGGCATAGTGCCACTTTTAAGATAGGGAAGAAGAGCACCAGATAAATCTAAATTGTAAGATGAGGCACCAACAATATTTTGAAAATCTGGAATATACAAAATAACATCATTGGCATGAGAAATTTCAGCAATAATATTTTGCAGCCGTACTTCCAAATCACTTCGATTACCAACTCCTGCTGTTAATGGACCAACAAGCAATTGAAAAATGCGTTTGTAATTAAGCCCGCGTCCCAATCTCCCCTCAAAGCTTTGATACGCAAGCGCTCTCACCATATTTTCTTTCCCTGCACCAATATCACCAACAAGAAGCACACTATTGCTATCAAGTTTGACCACTCCTTCCAATATATCTCGAAACTCTGCCTGTCTTCCAATAAGCAAAGGCTCCTCAGAAAGCGCATAACTGGTAAAGTTATCAGTATATTTTTTCGTCTCAGGCGTCCAACCAGAAACCAATGCCTCTCCAATACCTGCTCCATCAAAACGAACCCGAAATGGTTTGGGATATTCCTCTGTTTGAAATTCATTTCTGATCCAGACTGCGATATTTTGCATATCGGTTGTCTTTAGTTTTTTGGTAAAAAGCATTTTTGTTTGCTCCTCCGTCAATAATAAATACGCAAGTAAAATATCAACTGTTGTCACAAAAATTCCCTGAGCCATTTTTGCCATCTCAAAAGCATTTTTTGCGAGTTCTTTTTTATCAACATCGATTAAAACAATATCTTTTTGGGTGATATCAGCCTTCTGGAGCAAGGCTTTGATTTGCGGATACGACAAAACGCTTTTGATAACCATACTTGTTTTTAGTCGCGTCAAAAAGAGTTCTAATGCTGGCAGTGTAAACGATACTAAGACATCTTTCCCATCATTTTTTGCAATTGTCATACCTGGCGTCACCCTGCTCACTTTATAGTGGAAAAATATCTCAATCATGACAAAGACATTAAAGAAAAATACTATCAAAGATGAAAGATTTTGCTGAGATAACTGATAGCTCAACAAACACAGCAGAAATGAAAAAATGAGAAGACGGATTGTCCGAAACAATGCGGTTCGATAAAGAGCAAAGATACGAGCGTACATTTTCATATTAATAACGTAATAATAATACTGTCGCGATTGGAAATATTAAAAAACTTACTAAGACAATTATTTCAATTGCCAAAAGAACAAACAAAATCACTAAATCAACAATGATAAAAATTGATTTGATAAACATCCCCATCGCGCGGGAAAATCCTACTAAACCTTGACGATATTCATTTTTGAGAGGCTTAAAAAAAGTTCGAAGGAATAGCGGCAGTGAAAAAAGTTCAAAAAAAGCATGATTAAAAGAGGCAAAAAAAACAAGAAGAGCAAGCGGTGCCTCAATATACCAAAACTTCAGAAAAATGAACGGCAACAAAAGATAACGTATCATACGAGCAGTATCTTTAGTATATGAAGTCTGTTTTTAAATTACAAATGGAAGATAGACAGACGTGTGAACGGCGTTAATCTTTCCACAAAAAATTTGAGAGATTTAGAACCATCCTTTGCTGGATTTTTGACTTTCTTTGTCAAATGCCTCAAGCAGTTCCTTTTGCTTGTGTGACAGCTTTTTGGGGATAACAATCTTGATCTTGACATACTGATGGCCACGACCTGATCCTTGCACATGTGGGACGCCTTTTTCTGATAAACGAATGATCGTCCCAGGCTGGGTAGCTGAAGGCACACGAATTTTGATGGAACCATCAATTGTTTCAACAGCTATCTCTGTCCCCAATACTGCTTGAGCATAGGAAAGTTCTTTCTCGGAAATAATATCATAACCTTCCCGCTCAAACTTTTTATCAGGCGTCACATCAAACACAATGTCATACTCACCAAATCGCATTCGTGATCCTCGATCAACGCCTGCTGGTATTTTAAGTTTTTGTGATTTGCCATTGATTGTCACATTTTTTTCCGCTCCATGAACTGCCTCATCAAAAGAGATAGTCAATGAGTACGCAGGTCGGCGTTGCTGAGAACCAAATGGAGAACCACCACCAAAGAATTGTTCAAAAATTTCAAAAGGATCAGCAAACCCACCAAAATCTCCACTACCGCCACTTGTATAAGTATACGTGAAGGGACCATTTTGTCCACCAAATCCCCCGAAAGGCCCACCCGCACCGCCGAAGGGTCCTTGGCCACCACCACCTGCTCCCTGTTCAAACGCAGCATGACCGAATTGATCGTAGGTTTTTCTTTTTTCTTCGTTTGAGAGAACTTCGAAAGCTTTGGTTACTTCTTTAAATTTTTCTTCACCAGCTTTGGTCTTGTTGCGGTCAGGATGATATTCTAAGGCAAGCTTACGATACGCTTTTTTTATTTCATCAAGCGATGCTGTTTTCCCAACTCCCAATATTTCATAATAATCTTTATTGTCTGCCATAGGGGTATTATACTAAAAAAGCGCAATACTGCGCTTCTTGATTAGTGTCATCTCGAAACAAGTTCAGCATGACATATTATTTCTCGTCAACAACTTCTCCTTCAACAGGCTTCTCATCGTTCTTTTTTTCATCTTTTGAACCGTCTTTTTCTTCTTTTTCAATTTCCGGTTGTTCCTGCGTTTGCTGACCTTGTTGATAGGCTGCTTCACCAATCTTTTGCAAAGAGTCAGACAAATCTTTAGTTTTGGCTTCAATGTCTTCTTTACTTCCGCTATCTAAAATATCCTTTAGCGCTTTAATCTTTTCCTCAACTTGCGTTTTGATATCAGCTGGTACCTTATCGCCGCCATCTTTCAATGCTTTTTCAGAAGTAAAAATCAGCGAATCTGCATGATTTCGTGCTTCGATCTTGCCTTTTTTCTCTTCATCTTCTTTGGCATGCATCTCTGCCTCTTTGGTCATCTTCTCAACTTCTTCCTTGGAAAGCCCTGTACTGCCTGTAATCTTAATGCTTTGTTCTTTGCCTGATGCTTTGTCTTTTGCTTTCACGTTGAGAATACCATTTGCGTCAATATCAAATGTCACCTCAACTTGTGGCATACCTCGTGGTGCTGGAGGAATACCATCAAGAATAAATCGACCCAATGATTTATTATCAGCTGCCATTGGTCGTTCTCCTTGGAGAACATTAATTTCAACTTGGGTTTGATTGTCAGCTGCTGTTGAGAAAACTTGTGACTTACTGGTTGGAATAGTGGTGTTACGAGTAATAAGTGGTGTTGAGACACTACCCAATGTTTCAATACCCAATGTTAATGGTGTCACATCCAAAAGCAACACGTCTTTGACTTCTCCACCGAGTACACCACCTTGGACAGCAGCACCTACTGCAACAACTTCGTCAGGATTGACACCTTTATGTGGATCTTTGCCGAAGAATTTCGCAACCACTTCGTTGACCTTTGGCATGCGAGTCATACCACCTACCATAATAACTTCATTGACATCAGCGACTTTAAGTCCTGCATCGTCCAATGCTTTTTTCACTGGCTCAAGTGTTTTTTGTATCAATTCATCAACAATTTGCTCCATTTTTGCACGAGTTAAAGTCAGTGTTAAATGCAATGGACCATCCTTGCCTTGGGTAATAAATGGCTGATTGATCGATGCTTCTTGACTACTTGAAAGCTCAATCTTTGCCTTCTCTGCAGATTCTTTGAGTCGTTGCAGTGCTTGTGGATCTTTTCGAAGATCAATACCGTTATCTTTCTTAAACTCTTCTGCAATATATTCAATAATCTTCTGATCAAAGTCATCTCCACCAAGATGGGTATCACCATTTGTTGCTTTCACTTGATAGACACCTTCACCCAGTTCAAGAATAGAAATATCAAATGTCCCTCCACCCAAATCATAAACTGCAATTGTATGAGCGTTTTTCTTATCAAGACCATACGCAAGCGCTGCTGCGGTTGGTTCATTGATGATACGAAGCACTTCAAGTCCTGCGATTTCTCCAGCTTGTTTGGTTGCTTGTCTCTCACTGTCATCAAAATATGCAGGAACAGTAATAACAGCTTGCGTCACCTTATCACCCAAGTAATTTTCAGCATCTGCTTTAATTTTTTGCAGAATTTTTGCAGACAGTTCTTGTGGAGTAAATGTCTTCCCATCCACTTCAATAACAGCCATATCATCCCGTCCAGCTTTAACAGTATAAGGAAGCCATTTAAGATCGTACTGTACTTCTTTGTCTGAAAACTTTTTACCCATCAAACGCTTCACCGAGAAGATGGTCTGCTTTGGCTTAAGGACCAATTGTCTTTTGGCAACGTCTCCAACAATATTTGATATTGGGTCAACAACTGATGGGATGACATTTCGTCCCTCTGCAGAATGAATCACTTTTGGTGATCCACCTTCCATCACTGCGACACATGAATTTGTTGTTCCTAGATCTATTCCAATTATTTTTCCCATATTATTTTTTCCCTACCTTTACTTGTGCTGGCCTTAAGACTTTATCATAAAGCAGATATCCAGCCCGTAATTCTTCCAAAACTTTTCCTTCTTCTCCCTCTTCTGTTGTAATACATTCCATAAGGTGCGGATTAAATTCCTCCCCAACTGTTTTGATTTGTATTACACCTTCTCCTTTAAGAATATCTAAGAATTGATTGATGCTAACGGTCAATCCCTGATCTTTCAGATGATTACTTGCTAACATTAGTGTATCTAAAACTGGCAAAAGTCGCAAGAGTAAATCTTTATTTGCTGATCTAATCCATTCACTTTTTTCTTCCTGTACTCGTTTTTGTAAATTGTGATAATCAGCAATTGCTCTTTTATAATTATTCTCTATTTGGTCCGCCAATTCTTTTAACGAATCAAACTCTTCCTTTTTTACAAACGCTTCTTTTATTTCCTGTTGTTCTTCTGTCTCTATTTCTTCTTCAACTTTATTTTTATCATTCTTCATTTCTCTATTATAATAATTTTACCATCCTTTTGCACTTGTTTCAATCAAATTACTAAAGTATCGGACGGTTGGAATAATTGATGTATAGTGAAGTCGTGCTGGACCCAAGACACCAATTCTACCTTGAATATTCATTGGTGTGACATATTCTGTAAAGATAAATCCGTAAGGTCCTCGTAACGTGCTCCCCAGCTCATCTTCAATAAGTACATGAATATCATCTTCATCATGCACATTACTAAAAATACTTGCAAAAGCATCATATTCATCAAGCGCTTCAAGAAGATTTTTGGTGACATCAATATCAAAAAATTCCGGCATATCTAAAATATTTGCGTATCCTGAGCAATAGACTTCTCCTTCGTTGGTCGTTGCGATTGCAACAGCATTGGTTTTTTCTGCCAAGGATTTGGTCGTTTCTTTCAAAAATCGTTGCATTTGGTCTCGATAATCCCAGACTTTTTCTTTCAGAGCAACTTCCTCAACCGTTGAAAGTTCTTTTTCCTTCATGAGTTCCCGGACGTAAAATTTGAGTCCCATTGCGGTTGGCACACGACCAGCAGACGAGTGAGTTTTTTTAAGATATCCATAATCAGAAAGTCGTACCATTTCATTGCGGATTGTTGCGGGAGAAGCACTGAGATTGTGCTTTTTTTCAATAGTTTCTGAACCAACTGCTTCAGCAGTCTCAATATATTCTTCAATAACACTTTTTAAAATCTCTATTTGTCGTTGGGTCAAGTTATGCATTAGCAATAATATAACACGAGTGCCAAAAGTTGTCAAGGATTATTTATCGACACGACACTTCTTGCAATTTTTAGAGAGAACTGCCATTCTAAAATGAAATGAAACGATTGCTACGTGTCTTATGTATATCTATCGTCGTTCCTGGAGTATTCTTTTTTTTAAAACCTCACCAATCATTTGCGTTTGGATTACCAGACGGGGCTCCTTGTGTTACAAACCCTATCCATTCAGTATGCGACAGTGGCTTTTGCAAGGCAGCTACACAAATTATTCCTGGTTTACCGGGAAAATGTACTCCTGTTGCGACATGTACCTGCGATGCTAGCAATCCACACCAATATCATTGTACGCTGAAAAACCAAACAGTAACAGCAACTTGTTTGCAAACAGGTTTTGCGGCATTTGTGTGTGCTCCCAATTCCAATCCCAATCAAATAGGAGGAAGCAGACCTGATGTTTTCAATGGTGCAGGAATAAAAGGTATTAAGTGTATTGCTGGAAATCCAGATCATCTGTCGTTGGGGCCACCACCATCTCCTCCCTGTGCTACTTTTGATGCTAATGGCAAATGTACTTCTGCTATCACTCCTTTTGGCAACATCTCTACCGATCCTGGCAAGTTCATCTCTCGTCTCTTTGGTATCCTTCTTGCTGCTTCG
>DASQPC010000023.1:0-4627 GCA_035644155.1 Candidatus Methylomirabilota bacterium | reverse complement strand
AAAACAAGAACCATATTCCCCTGAGGTGGGTAGCGAGCTTGAGCTTTTGTGTATTCATGGACGCTTAGCAACACCTGAAACAGCACAACAATTATCTGGTAGGGATCAATTTTTGTCAGTAATGGATGCGCAAACGTTAGATCAACTTGCTAATAAAGGCGCTAAGATAACACTTGAAGCACTAAAGTGGACAACTGAAATAAATTTTGGTCATTCTTCTGATATACAAAGTCAAGCAAAGGCAGACTTGCGGGTTATGAAGACGCTCACACAGGAAGCAGAACGCTTAAGAAAACCTTTTTTACCTGTCTCTATGTTTCCTTATGCATTGGAAGAAAATGATTTAAGCACTGATACGTATGCTGAAGGCATAAGCACTAAAAATCCTTGGTGTAATAGTAAATTATATAGACCAAGCCATTCTTTGCAAATTACCATAGAGAACGCTTCCTTACAAGAAGGCAGACAAGCACAAAATATGTGGTATCAAGTGACACATTTGCTTAAGGCATTGACACTTGACTCAACAATTGCTTTCGGGAAAATCCATCCGAATATGAAAAATATTCTGCAACAGGCTTTAGATGAAGGCGCTGCGTTACTAACAGATCCATTATATATACAGTTTATTGACCATAACGAACCACTCTCAACACGAGAAGCAGCAAGACTTTTTGGTTCACGATTGGGGGCAGGAGTTATTAGTGGACCATTTCCCGAAACTGCCTACGACTATCATGCAACTGTTGAGAAAACGATGAGTTATGATGAAACATCACCAACACCAGATCGAGTTGGGAGCATTGGAGAAGAGCTGCATCATGGCAACATGCGCTATAAACGGACTATCGGCAAACAAAGCGCTAATGAAATTGCCGCACTTGATACGATAGGCGGCAATCCGATAAAAATTACGGCAATCAAAGAGTTATCGAGCAGATTAAACATTCTTTTTAATATAACAAATCCAAAAGAACTAGCAAACAAAGCTCCCACCTTATTCTCTCCTTCTTTAACTCAAAAACGTTGCCAAAATTTACAAATTGCAAGTTTGCTTGTGGATAATGCTGGAGTCGAGGCAAAAATTATTGATGCGCAAGGCAATGAATCGAAAGCCGGTATATTGATTAACCAATTAATAGAATTAGCAAGTAAACGAATTTATGATAAAGAGAGAAATATCGATATACCACCTATGACAAAAGGTATTAAAGAAGAATTGAAAAAGAGTGCCAAAGTACCGACAAGCAAAGATTTTTTACGAGCAAAAGGTACTGTCAGAACAAAAGATATTGTTGTTCCATCAGTAAGTGGTTGGTATGAAGGACCGACGAGAGGGATTGGGACACCGGCTCATTGGCGAAGGGCACGAATAAGGGCTTTATGTGCATTAGGTTACACAGATGCATACATAAGATCAGATTACATTATCGATGGTGAACAAGCATTTGCTACGAGTAGTAAAAACTTGACTGAAAATGACATCAATCGATTATATGAACGATCTAAAAAAGGTATTTTTCCTTGACTTTCCTATCCTATCCTTTTATGCTAAAAATATGCACTTTAGTTTTTCTCCGCAACTTGCCAAAACATTTTTTACCATTTCATTGACACTTCTTGTTGCAGTCCTTGTAGACCAAGTGCTGCGCTCCCTTATACGAGTTCCCAAACATTTTGACACAAGACGTTCACGAACATATGCCACTATTCTTCGCAATATTGTGACTGTCATCGTCTATGCAATAGCACTACATATTATCTTTTTGGAACTTGGGATCAATATTACTCCCCTTCTTGCATCAGCAGGCATTGTCGGTCTGGCAATTGGTCTTGGTGCAAAATCACTTATTGAAGATTTTATTGGAGGTCTTTCACTCCTTTCACAAGATTCAATTGTCACTGGTGACATCGTCAAAATCGATGATATTGAAGGCTCTATTGAAAACATAGGCTTTCGTACACTTACAATCCGAGCAGAAAACGGTAGCTTGCATATTATTCCCAATGGACAGATTAAGAAAGTAATAAATTTCTCTCGCCATAGAACACGATTTTTTGTCACCATTCCTGTAAAAACTGACCAAAAAATCGAACTGATTCTTAAAGCGTTTGCTGAAGCATTAACGGCTTTGGAGAAAGATGAACGATTTAGTGAGGTATTGTATGATGGATCTCTTGTTGATGGAATTGAGGATTTTCGTCCAGAAGGCAATTATATGGTGATGCGAACAACACTTGTCACGCATCCTGCTCACCGGCTTATTATTGGCCGAGAATTCCGCTATTTGGTAAAAAAAACTTTTGAAAAATATAAAATACAACTTGGATAAGTATGCCTCTACAAGTTTTATTACAAAACGCTGTCACTCACTCTGCCGATGAGGTTATAGAAAAATTACAAACTACCAAATCCGGTCTTTCACAGATACAAACACGAGAACGGCTAAAAACCTATGGCCCTAATACTATTCATAATGAAAAAGTGAATGTCTTTTCTCTTTTCTTGCGACAATTTACTAGTAATCCCCTCTTACTTATTTTAGCTGCTGCGACAATTATTTCTTTTTTTCTCGGACAAAAAGTCAGTTCGTATTATATCTTTGGAATAATTGTCGTTAGTATTTTGTTGGGATTCTGGAATGAATACACAGCCGAAAAAACGATTGATAACTTATTGAAAAAAATTACCAGAACAGCCTTGGTACTTCGTAATGGTGAAAAAGAAGAAGTACCTCTTGAAGACGTAACAATTGGTGATATTGTGCTTCTTTCGCAGGGCACTATTCTCCCAGCGGATCTGCGTTTATTTGAGGCAAATCAATTGGAAATTAACGAATCAGCGCTGACAGGTGAAGCAAAAACAATTTATAAAATAACAAAAACCTTATCTCTTACGACACCGCATCTTATCGACATGAAAAATATTGGCTTTATGGGGACAAGCGTTACGAGCGGTTCAGGCAAAGGCATTGTTATACAAGTTGGGAAAAATACAGAATTTGGTCAGATAGCCAAAAGCGCAACATTTATCAAACCCGCCACAGAATTTCAGAATGGATTGGCAAAATTTGGAAAATTGATTATTAATATTATTATTCTTTTGACACTTGGAATTTTTGCTATTAATGCGCTCCTTGGCCACCCGGTACTTGACTCGCTTATCTTTGCTCTGGCAATTGCTGTTGGGTTGACTCCTGAACTCCTGCCGGTGATTGTAACTGTCAGTCTTTCTCATGGCGCAGGCAAATTGGCAAAAAAACATGTCGTTGTTAAAAAATTGCTTTCTTTAGAAAACCTTGGCAATATGGATATTTTATGTACTGATAAAACTGGTACGCTTACTGAGGGCAATATTCACGTTGAAAATTATTCTAATTTACAAGAAAAAAAAGATGAATCAGTTTTGCGGTTTGCGCTGTTGTGTAACAGTGCTGTTGTTAATCATAAAGTACTTGGCGATACCATTGATGTTGCAATTTGGCAACATGCCTTAGCAAACAATATCAAACTTGATACATCAATAAAAAAACTCCACGAAGAGCCCTTTGATTATGAGCGTAAGGCGATGTTTACCGTAGTGAAAGAAAAAACGAAAGCAATGCTCATTGTGAAAGGAAGCCCAGAAGCACTTCTTTCTCTGTCAAGAAACGTCATGCATGAAAAACGACTGAAAGAAAAATTACGAAAGCTTCGCCTGGATGGTCTTCGAGTTATTGCAGTTGCTACAAAACCTATACAAGAGAAAGGTAACTATTCCTGGTCTGATGTTACAAATCTTTCTCTTTTAGGATACATTACCTTTCTGGATATTCCAAAAAAAACAGCCCGTCATGCACTTGCCCAATTACAGACACTTAACGTGGTAACCAAAGTTATTACCGGTGATAACGAAATTATTACAAAAAAAATTTGTCAGCAAGTTGGCATGGATGTAGCAAAAATCCTTACCGGTCCAGCTATAGAAAACCTTTCAGATGAAGAACTCAAAAAGAAAGTGTTGACGATTAATATCTTTGCGCAAGTGACACCTCTACAAAAATTAAAGATTATCCAAGCATTACAAGCCAATGGACATACTGTTGGTTACCTTGGTGATGGCATCAATGATCTCCCAGCGCTTCACAATGCTGATGTTGGCATTTCTGTTAATTCAGCAGTTGATGTTGCAAAAGATGCTGCATCAGTTGTTCTCCTTCGCAAAAGTCTTGACGTCATCGATGACGGTGTGAGAGAAGGACGAAAGACATTTAGTAATACAATAAAATATATCTTAATGAGTACTAGCTCAAACTTTGGTAATATGTTTTCTGCGGCTTTCTCTTCATTCTTTTTACCATTTTTGCCGATGACATCGCTGCAAATTTTACTTACCAATACCCTCTATGACGTCGCGCAAATTGCTCTTCCTTCTGATAATGTTGATCATGCGTCACTCGTGAAGCCGCGTCATTGGGATATTCGTTTTATCAAAGATTATATGCTGTTTTTTGGACCACTGAGCTCTGTTTACGATTTTCTGACCTTTGGTATTTTGCTCTTTGTTTTTCATGCTCGAGGTGCAGTATTCCAAACAGGATGGTTTGTTGAGTCACTCGCTACTGAAATTTTGGTTGTTTTTGTTATC
>DASQPC010000022.1:0-6005 GCA_035644155.1 Candidatus Methylomirabilota bacterium | reverse complement strand
AATAACAAAACCAAAAACCGCAAGCAAACTAATAATTAATCCTAGCAACGATCTCAATCCTTTTTTACCGGTAACAAGTAAGACAACCACAATAAAACTGAGAACAATATATATAATTTTATCTGTACGATATTTATCGATAACATAATAAGTATTTTCTCCATTAAAGGATGATGCTCCAAGAATTATTTCATCGCCTTTAACCAAAACAGGATGACTTGTATCATTTGATATGTAATCAATCTTTATGATTTTGCCTCGTTCATTTCCATCTTCCAACCGTATCTGCAACGTCTCCGAGACAGTAGGGATAGGTAAACGAGTTTGCAGAGTCCTTGTGGTAATTTTCGCATCAAGGATATGTCCCTTCACTTTTGCTTGATGAGGTGCGTTCAAAGAGGAATCAATGGAAGCTGCATATATGGAAAAAGGGAAACGCAAAAAAAGAGAGAGAATAATAAGCAAAAAGAATATTTTTTTCATTTTCCTATTATCGCAAATAATATAGTCATTTTAAATATAGTAATTTATTGCTTGACTTAGCAAGCTTTTTTATTTTATGATAGTTACTCATGAAGAAATTTTTGCCTATTCTGCTCGTTGGTTTAATCTCATTATTCTCTCTTTTCACCATATTAGCAAAAACCCAGCCAGTTCACGCAACAGGACCTTTCACCCTTTGGGCAAGTAATGTAGTACCTGGAACAGTATCAGAAGATGACTCTCAAGTAGTACAACTCGGTGTCAAATTTCAATCAAATGTTGCTGGACAGGTAACAGGTATCAGATTCTATAAAGGCTCAGATAACACAGGAACACATACAGGCAGTCTCTGGTCGATAAATGGAACTCGTCTTGCAACCGCAACTTTTAGCAACGAATCTTCATCAGGTTGGCAACAAGTTAATTTCTCATCACCAGTCTCCATATCTGCCAATACAACTTATATCGCATCTTACTATGCACCAAACGGTCATTACTCAGCAGACAGCAATTATTTTGACAGCGCATATAACAATAGTCCCTTACACGCACCTTCGAGTGGCGATAGTGATGGTAACGGTGTCTATGTCTATGGAAGCGACTCATTTCCAACCAATCAATATAATGCAACAAATTATTGGGTAGATGTCATCTTCGAAGATACAACAACTCCGACTAACACCCCAACTCCTACAAATACGCCAACGCCCGCACCAAACAATACGCATACACCAATCTTAGTTATCACAAAGAGCTCAAATCATTTCACTGAATATTATCCAGAAATTCTTCATGCAGAAGGACTCAACGCCTTCGATACTTCAGATATAAGTAGTGTTTCTGCAAACACGCTGACAAACTATGATGTCGTCCTGCTTGGCGAAATGTCTTTGACGAGCAATCAAGTAACGATGTTTTCAGATTGGGTTAATGGGGGAGGCAACCTTATTGCCATGAAACCTGACAAGCAACTTGCAAATTTTTTAGGACTTACAGACGCGTCATCAACACTTGCTGATAAATATTTACTGGTAAACACATCGTCAGGACCAGGTGTTGGTATCGTCAATCAAACAATCCAATTTCATAGCACGGCTGATCTCTATACGTTAAATGGCGCAACTAACGTTGCAACATTTTATTCAGATGCAAGTACTGCCACTTCCAATCCCGCGGTAACGATGAAAAATGTTGGCTCAAATGGCGGACATGCAGCCGCATTTACCTACGATTTAGCAAAATCAGTCATCTACACTCGTCAAGGGAATCCAGCATATGCTGGTCAATCATTGGATGGTAATTCACCGCCAGTTCGTGCCGACAATATGTTCCAAAACAATTATCTTGATATGAATAAAGTTGCTATCCCGCAAGCAGATGAGCAACAAAGACTTCTTGCCAATATGATTACAGAGCTTAATTTACCTAACAAACCACTGCCACGATTTTGGTACCTTCCTAAAGGATTTAAAGCGGCACTTCTCTATGCCCTTGATGATCACAACACCGCCTCAGGAACAACTGATATATTTACTAAATTTGCAAACAATAGTCCAGCCAACTGTTCTGTTGTTGATTGGGAATGTTTCCGAGGCACATCATGGTTTTATTTAGGAATTCCTTTATCCGATAGCCAAGCCGCAACATACAATTCTCAGGGTTTTGAGATGGGCGCACATGTCCAAAATGGTTGCAATGATTTTTCATCTTTCTCGAATCTCGATGCATCATATATATCACAGCTGGCAGACTTCCAATCCACGTATCCATCGCTTCCGGCACAAACAACTCATAGATTCCATTGTATTGTCTGGACAGATTGGGCAACACAAGCAAAAGTAGAACGATCACATGACATCCGCCTGAGCATGGACTACTATTATTGGCCACCAGCATGGGTCAATGGACGTCCAGGTGTCTTTACTGGATCAGGAATTCCAATGCGCTATGCTGATACTGATGGCTCAACACTTGATATCTATCAAGCGCCAACGCAGCTCGTTAATGAAAATGGAAGTGCATCCCACTACAATACGAACGTCTCTACCTTAATAAATAACGCCGTCGGAGCAAATGGATACTATGGTATCTTTGGAACCCACGACGACTATCGAGATACCAGTTTCTCAAATAGTATTATCACTGCCGCGCAAACATTTAATGTACCAATTATAACAGCCAAGCAAGCACTTACCTGGGTTGACGCAAGAAACAATTCATCATTTAATAATTTCTCTTGGAATGGAACAACGCTTAACTTCACAATAAACGCTGATACAAACGCAAACAATATCCAAGCTATGCTTCCTGTTAACGCAGAAACTAATGGATTAACCAGTATCACAAGAAATGGCTCTTCTGTAACGTTTACTAAACAACTTATTAAAGGTGTCTATTATGCATTTTTCCCGGCAAGCAGCGGATCATATAGTGCAACATACAATAGTTCAGTTACTACGCCGACACCCACACCGCAAATTACATCACAGAGTATTTGGGATAACACGATATTTCCAAACAATCCATCAGCAAATGATAGCAATGCCGTTGAAGTCGGTGTGAAATTCAAATCAGATGTCGCAGGAACTATCACAGGACTTAAATTCTACAAAGGCTCCGGCAATACCGGTACCCACATTGGACACCTTTGGACTACAAATGGGACTCTTCTTGCAACAGCAACCTTTAGTAATGAAACAAACACTGGCTGGCAACAAGTAACGCTTGATACACCAGTTTCAATTAGTGCCAATACTACGTATATTGTCTCTTATCATGCTCCAAATGGACATTATGCAGCAGATCTTGACTATTTCACTTCTGATTATGACAACACACACCTTCATGCTCTCTCAAATAGTAACGGTGGTGGCAATGGCGTGTATGGCTATGGTAGCGCTGGAACATTCCCCAATAATTCATTTAATTCAGCTAATTATTGGGTCGATGTTATCTTTGACGAAGAAGTTACAACAACTCCTACACCAACCAACACCCCTCCTCCTACTGCGACTCCAACGCCGACATCTACTCCTACACCAACACCTTCCGGAGTTATCTCAATTTGGTCAAATAGCACCACGCCCTCAAATACATCAGTAAATGACCCAAATGCTGTAGAACTTGGAGTAAAATTTAGATCTGATACCGCTGGACAAATAACTGGTATTAAATTTTATAAAGGTTCAGGCAATACTGGAACACATATCGGCAATCTTTGGAGCAGCTCAGGTACACTTCTCGCAACAGTTACTTTTAACAATGAAACTTCCTCCGGCTGGCAAGAGGCAACATTCTCATCTCCTGTCAATATTAGTGCCAACACAACATATATTGCCTCATACTACGCACCAAATGGTAATTATGCTGCAAATGGAAGTTATTTCGGTTCAGCGTTTGACAATAATCCTTTACATGCACTTGCAAGTAGCGGAAATGGCGGCAACGGAGTTTATGTCTATGGCAGTGATTCATTTCCAACCAACACATATAATACAACAAATTACTGGGTAGACGTGCTCTTTCAATAATAAAATCCTGCCTCATTGAACTATGAAAAAAATACTACTTATTTCATTTGGAATACTAGTGATTTTTATCATTAGCATAATTCTTTTTCAAAAACCAAAGGATAAATGGATTTGCAAAGATGGACAATGGATGCGCCTTGGCAGCCCTACAACAAGCCAGCCGACAACTCCTTGTACTGGAAAACGAACGGGACCAGAACTACCAGCCATTCCTCCCGATAGCGCAGTTGTCAGCTTGTATACTTGGATACTGAAAGAAGATGATGTCATTGCAAATGAGGCTTATAAAAAAAGTCCATATCTTGCTGATAGTTTTAAACAAATAATTTCACAAAAAAAATCCTCCAATCCTTTTTTCTGTCAAGATAAACCATTGATAAACTATAAAATTCTGAAATCATCTACCAATCAGACCAAAGCTACCGTGACAATCGAACAAACGTTTGAAGCGGAAAAAGTAACAGTTCCTCTTGAACTCCAAGCAGTCAATAAGAAATGGATAATAACAGCTATAAAATGTCCAAAGTAAAAAAATATGAATGATATTATCAAAGTTACTAATCTTATTAAAAAATATGGCGACTTCACCGCAGTTGACGGAATCTCTTTTTCCGTCAAACCTGGAGAAATTTTTGGTATCCTTGGACCAAATGGAGCAGGGAAGACGACAACACTTGAAATTATTGAGACGCTCAAACCTCTAACGAGCGGGAAAGTCTTGGTCGATGATATTGATATTACTGAACATCCTTGGGAGGTTAAACGCAGAATCGGCGTTCAACTGCAATCATCTGCATTCTATCCAGAACTCACATTGGTCGAGCTTTTGGATATGTTTGCAGCAATCTATGACGTCAAATCAGAACCAATGAAAATGCTCCATGAAGTAGAACTTGAAGACAAAGCCAAAAATTATGTCAAACAATTATCAGGCGGGCAGAAGCAACGTTTCTCTATCGCAACAACGCTTATCAATCAACCAAAAGTCATTTTTCTTGATGAACCCACAACAGGTCTTGATCCACAAGCAAGAATTCATTTGTGGGATATGGTACGCAAAATCAAAAAAAATGGCGTCACAATCGTTCTCACAACGCATTATATGGATGAAGCAGAACAACTCTGTGATAGACTAGCAATTATGGATCATGGGAAAATTATTAATATCGGTACACCAAAGAAATTTATTGAAGATCTTCTTGCAACAGGATTCAAAAAAGAAGTAAAAGTGGAGCAAGCAACCCTTGAAGATGTCTTCTTACACCTTACAGGAAGACGTTTGAGAGAAGAATAATATGAAAGAAGAAGCAATGCAGCCAAAAAAACATTTTCGAAAACCTCGGCAACTGCGAGCATACTTCACCATGATGAAATATTTTTTCCTTGCACAAACTCGCAATCCAGCTACCTTTGCTTTTGGATTTATTTTCCCCGTCGTTTTTATTAGCATCTTTGGACTTATCGGCAATTCACCACAAAAACTTACTGTCGGTTTGCCAACCGAAAGCAATCAAAATAATCCCATTATTACAGCAGTTGCAAAACAATCCTTTGTCAAAACAGACAAAGAAGATCAAACAACACTTGAGAATAAATTACGTCAAGGTAAATTGTCAGGAATTATTACCATCCAAGAAACTTCTCAACAACCACCAAAATATAATATCACACTTACCACTTCAATCGGCAACCCACAAGAAGGAGCCTCTTTAGCTTCTCTTGTCAGGGGCATTGTCGACCAAACTAATTTGCACTTAGCAGGCGTGACAAATCCCGCAATCAGCGTCACCCAAAACGAACTGTCAGGTCGTCAATTCCGTTATATCGATTTTGCCTTGCCAGGACAGATCGGTTTTTCCCTGCTTTCAACTGCAGTTTTTGGAACTGTGTTTGGATTGATATTTCTTAAAAAATCTTTGGTACTCAAACGGATGTTCGCCTCACCAACCAAAGCAATTACTATTCTCCTTGCTCAAGGATCAAGTCGGCTCA
>DASQPC010000021.1:0-2604 GCA_035644155.1 Candidatus Methylomirabilota bacterium | reverse complement strand
AACAGGTACCATATGATATCTTCTTCCTGTAGCATGGTTTTCACCTCCTTTGTGGATTCCATGCTACTCTCGTTTTATCTCCTTTTCAAACTAGCACCAGTGATTAATTAAAGTTTCTCGCCAAATCATTTGCCAACTTATCAACTCGATCGTTATTAGGATCTCCTGAATGACCAAGCACTTTGACATAGGTAATTGTCAGATGCAGATTGTTGATGAGTCTCTCGATATTTTCAAAGATCTCCCGATTCATTTTTACTTGATGCGACAGCTTTTTCAGATTGTAGATGCTGATTTGACTATCGGTATGGAGCTTTATATTTTTGTGTTTCTGCTCTGCTGCCCAGGTAAGAGCCTTATAGATTGCCAAACCTTCTGCGACATTATTTGTTTGCTTACCAATCACCAACCCAGCTCGTTCTGTTTTACCTGAGACAAAAGCCCATGCTGCCCTGGCTGTTGGCTTGCCGTTGTTGATACATGCCCCATCTGTCCAAATCTCAACATCGTACAGCTCATCGTCATTCTGGAGTGGCAAAAAGGGAGTAGGAGGCTCATTAGTCACTTTAAATCTCTCATCATGATAAAGCTTTTTGCAATGTGGGCAATAATAATACGCAGTATAATAGTATGGTTTTTTGAGTTGTTCGGCTGTTCGTTTGGTTGCTTTCTCAATAAGCTTACTCCCACAGATTCTACAGATTTTCATTGGTCTATTATATACTATATATTTACTCAAGTTATTTTTTATATGAGATGAGGACATCGATGACACTTTCGTGTTGAGGTAGGTATCAATATTACTCAAGAGGAGTCAGATAGTCAAGGGCTTGATGTGGACGGATAGAGTTGTATGCTTGTTTCTTGGCTCGGAAACGTTAACCGGCTGGAAACGGCAGGCGAGTGCTGGGTCTCTTTCAAGATAGCGACGGTACTCGGGTTGCACCAATCATTCGTAAACTTCCACGCGCTAGGGGAGGCTTCAACATATTTGCAGCATCAGTTGATCCCTCAGCAGCACCAGCACCAACTAATGTATGCAATTTATCAATAAACATTACATATTTCCCATTGGAATCTTCAACAGCTTTGATGACGGCTTTGAGACGTTCTTCAAATTCCACTCTAAATTTTGCTCCAGCCAAAAGCTGTGAAAAGTCAAACGCAATCAACTCTTTATCACACAGAGGAGTAGGAACAACCCTCTCAATAATTTTTAATGCAAGTCCTTCAACAATTGCAGTTTTTCCAACACCTGGATCAATCTGGTTCATTTTCGCCCGAGTAGTGAGGTTTATAGTAAATTTCCTGAGAGCTTCTTCCCCATCCATATCTTTTCTATTCTATTTTTAGCAGTCAATTTTGCCAAGCGCTAATACTACAGGCTTTTCGTATTTTTTTCCCTCTCTTCCCTCTTTATAACTTTCCACCACCAAAAACCAGATCCGTTGCTGTATTGTTCACCCCAATACCAACATACGACCAATGACTGCTTAATTGGTTATCATTGTGCGGCTTATCCCCTGCATACACCCATTCAATCAGATGTACTGCCTCAAGCGTATATCCATAACTTGAATTTTCACCAAGATTGACAAAACCAAGCTTGTGGAATCCATCCTGATTGTTGAGAAAATCCGAAAAGCCAGAATGCCCATCGAGTTTGGCAATTGAAGTGAAATATGTTGCTCGAGTACTGGCAAAATCCGAAAGTTTTTGATCCCAACTCAGTGTCCCCTTTCCATTCTTTTGCCGATAGCTATTGAGTGCTGACAAAATCTCTTGCGCAGTTGCATTGCGTGCATCATCACCTACTTGTATTGTCCAAGTGTGGGCATCAATTTGTTTGGATATCCCCCACTCTGTTTGTTGTCCCCCATTTCCTTGGCTAGTTTGAGTTGATGTTGCCACGACTTTTTGGTATCCAATACTTACTTCCTTCACTTGTGTTACCGATGAAAAATGTGCACTTGGCGATGCTGCTGCCTGAACTGCTTCTTGCATTGGTGATCCATAAGCGGTATGACGCAGAAATAAATGGGTTTGTGAATTTGAAAAAGCAATAAAACTTGATCCGTAACACCCCAAAACGATAACAAAAAGTATCAACCATTGAGGAAAAAGATGAAATCTCGCCTGAAGCATGTCTCCTTACAAAGGTAATCGAATACTTCACAAAAGTCAAGAATAGCTTACCCAACTCTTACAAAAATTTCTTTATAATAAGAGTCTTAACCCATAAGATATCTACGGGGGGGTTATTTATGGGCAAAGAACAGCAAATAACAAGAGATGGTTCACATAAAAACAATGATGGAAGACCTTTGAAAGATCCCTCATTAGAAAAATTAATTGCTATCTATAATCTCTCTCCCAATATCGTAACGGCTATTGCAAGTAGCACAGGAATTTGGAATGAAGCAAAACATCGATTTGAAACTCCCTTATGGAATGCGTCTCAAGGAGGTCTCCTGTATGCGCAAGTTTCTACACCTGAGCAATATCAAGACACCATTCCAATCGAAATAGCTAAGGCAGATGGGAAAGTCAATACAATACATTTTGTTCCTATTTATGCCGTCAAGCCACAATCATGGATTTTTC
>DASQPC010000020.1:0-10417 GCA_035644155.1 Candidatus Methylomirabilota bacterium | reverse complement strand
TTCCAACCTGTTTCTCCAAACCAGTTCAAACAAAGTTACCCTCTCGATATTACTGGAGACCTAAAAAAGCCTTAGGACTCAGCCTTGTACGCGTATAGGCATAATCAGGTGAAGAAAAGATGTGTCGTCCTTAATCTTAAATACTCCTGGATTTAAAGGGCCTGTCATTTCAAAAACCATTTCCTTTGCTTCAACATTTGCAAAAATATCTAAAAGGTACCTAGCATTAAAAGCTATCTCGTTTTCCTCACCGGAGAGTGTGGCGTCCACATTAACAGTGTTCTCCCCTAAAGCAGATGATTGTGATGAAACAGTAATATGGTCTTTGTGGAAAGAGAATTTAATAATATTTGCAGCATCTCTCGCAAAAATAGCACATATTTTGATTGCCTTTTGCATTTCTTCACGATCAAAAGAAACACTCACTGAAAAATCAGAAGGAATGATCTTTTCAAAATTAGGAAATTCTGCTTCAATAAGTCTACCTGTAAGTGTTGTTTCTGCTTGTTCAAAAAGTATCTGATTACTTCCTTGTGAGACAAACATAGTAATATCATTCTTTTCTTCCTTCATCGCTAATAATTCTTTAAAGACTCTTGCTGGCACGATAAAAGATGTTTCTTCAGGTGTATTATTTACCACTTTATAATGCTTAAGCGATAACCTAAATCCATCTGTCGCGACAAGCAAAAACCCCCCTGCTTCTTTTCTGACTAGTATTCCTGATAAAGCAGGTCTCGTCGTGTCAACGCTTGCAGCAAAAACAACTGAAGAAACATCTTTTGCGAGAGTTTCTCCTCCAAGCGTTGCGATCTTTTCTCCTTTTTCTTCATAGAGTGTTGGGAAATCTTCTTTTGCTGTTGTTTGAAAGATACTTTTTGTCCTTTTACTGAGAACTTCAAGCGTATTGTTTGTTGTAGCGAGAGTGAGAGAATCATCAGGAAGTGAGTTAATAAGTTCGGTAAACGTTTTTGCGGGAATTGTTGTTCCTCCTTCTTCTTCTATTGTTACTGAAAGAAATGTTTCAATACCTATTTCAAGATCAGTTGCGCTTATCTTTAATTTGTTATTCGTTGTTTCAAAAAGAAGATTCAGAAGTATTGGTAATTGACTTTTATTTGATACGCCGTGATTAAGAAAAGAAAGTTTTTTCTGAAGGTTATTTGTTAAGAGAGTAACTTTCATAATTATATTTTTGTTGTTGTTGTAGTGTATATGGAAAAGTGGAAAAATGCAATAATAAGTAAACCGATAAAACGTAAAAAACGTGCGTATTTTGTTTTCACGGAAGCAGAGAAGAAAGACCTATATGAAAAAGAATAGCTAATGTTACTAGGCATAAGAAAATGTGGATATCTTGTGGAAAAAAATGGGGAAAGAATGAGGATAACCTTTTTTGAAAGATTATCCCCAGGTTATCCACGTAGTGAACGAGTAATCCCCAAGATATCCTCAGAGATTTTTTCCTTGTTTTCCACAAGCTTTTCTATTTTTTCCACACCATGCATAATTGTTGTATGATCTCGTCCTCCAAGCAAATTTCCGACCTCAGCAAGTGTTAATTTTAATTCACTATGGAGAAGATACATACAAACTTGCCTTGCTCGGACCAAAGACGCATCTCTTTTCGGTCCTTTCAGCTGTGTATGCTTAACATTATAGTAAGAGCAGACATAATTGATAATATCGTCAGCATGAAGCTGTTGTCTTTTTTCTTGTACCACGTTTCCAAGCGCCAACTGTGCAAGTTCAAGCGTAATACCTGTTAAAGAAGTTGTTGCCTGAGTAATAACCCGAAGCAACAAGCCTTCCAGGCTTCGTGTATCCTCTGCGTTATCAGCAAGAAAAAGAGCAACATCTGTTGGTAACTCATGACCAAATTTTTCTGCTTTCTTTAATAAGATTGCCGTTTTGAGTTCAAGATCTGGTTTACCAATATCAACAGTGAGTCCACCAGCAAAACGTGAAGATAAGCGTTTTTCTAGCTTTTTAATTTCTTGTGGTGGACGATCAGACGTTAAACAAATTTGTGAGCCGTTATCAATAAGAATATTAAAAGTATGGAATAGTTCCTCCTGAACTCGTTCTTTACCTTCAATAAACTGAATATCATCAATCAGAAGAATATAAGCTGAGCGAAATCGTTTCTTCATCTTTGCAGTTTCATTATTACGAATTGCATCAACAACTTCATTGGTAAACTCTTCACTGGTGATATAAATAATTTTCCTTTCCGGAGTTCTTTGATAGACAGTATTTGCTATTGCATGCATCAAATGCGTCTTGCCTACTCCCACAGGTCCGTAGATAAAAAGAGGATTGTAGGATTGTCCAATATTATCAGCAACTGTTTGTGCTGAAACAAAAGCAAGCTGATTGGTACTTGCAACAGCAAAATTAGGAAAGGTAAAATCAGGACGAACGCGAGGAAGATGGCCGACAAATGGTTTTAATTCCTTTTGTATAGATTCTGGTTGCTCGAAAAGCGGTGTGGCGGCAGTTTGCTTTTTTTGTTGAGTTGGCAGATTTTTAACGATAAAAAGAATATCAATTTCTTTTCCCAGTTGTTTTTTGAGAGCTTCTTTTATTTGTGTCGCGAACCGTTTTTGTAACAGATTAAGTATTATTGGAGATCCAGCAGCAATAGTTGCTATATCATCTTCAAGAGAGAGTAAAAGAGTAGGTTTTAAAATCGTAACAAAGTTTCCTTGAGAAACAGTTGATTTTAATTCCGTAAGTACGTTTTCCCATACATTGGTCAGATTAGTATCCATAGAAGTTATACCAGCAATTTAATAATGTGGATAACTTATTGTCAAGACCCAAAGCAGGAGTAATTGTGAACAAAACATAAATATGCTATACTAAAGTCGTGGAAAAATTGACAAAACTCAAAAAAGTGAAAAGGAAAAGAAAGCATGGCTTCTTGTCCCGAATGAAAACACATGGTGGACAGAAAGTGTTGAAGAGACGAAGAGACGAAGGAAGAAAACAATTATCTGTTTAAAACAGAGACAGTATGTTGCAAAAACAAAATCGTCTGCCGGCACATACAAAACTTCATCATCCTTTTTCTTTTACTACCCCACTTTTTATTTTGAAGGTAAGTAATAATGGTCTTCAAACAAGCAGATTTGCTTTTGTGATTCGTAAAGCTCTTGATAAAAGGGCGACGGAGCGAAATAGAATGAGGCGAGTATTCCGTTCATGTATAGAAACAATGTTGGACGAGCTTAAGGAAGGAAAAGATATGCTTTTTTTGCTTAAAAAAGGCATACTGGAAATGAGACACGAAGATTTGTATAATGAAGTACATACCTTTTTACGTGAGAGACAATTGCTAAAATGAAAACATTCTTAATAATATTTATTACTTTTTATCACAAATTTATTTCTCCGTTGTTGCGTCAGCTTCTTGGACAACAAACCATGTGTCGATATACACCTTCCTGTTCAGTCTATGCCATAGACGCAATTAAGAGATATGGGGTACTCAAAGGCGCTCTGATGGCATGCAATCGTTTTATCCACTGCCAACCATACAGTAATCATTATGCATCTCTTTGACACGTTACTTGTACAACCTATTATTAATGTCCTTGTTGTGTTTTATCACATTGTTTCTTTTGTGCATATTCCCTACGCGCTTGGTTTTTCAATTATTCTTATGACAATTTTTGTTCGTCTTCTTCTCTATCCTCTTACAGCATCTCAGCTTAAAATATCAAAAAAGATGCAGGATCTTGCTCCTCACCTCTCAAACATTAAAGAAAAACACAAAGGAGATCTCAAAAAGCAACAAGAAGCAACCATGGCTCTCTATAAAGAACATAATGTCAATCCAGCTGCTGGCTGTTTGCCAAGTTTAGTTCAAATTGTTATTTTACTCTTTGGTCTTTATCCAGCACTGCAAAAGATTATTGCCCTTAATCCTAAAGAAACAGTTTCGGTCGTGAATCATATGGTCTATTTCCCTTCCTTACAGTTAGTACAGCCATGGGATACCCATTTCTTGGGACTTGCTTTGGTAAAGACGCCAGGGCAACTTATTACAACCGTTGGGCCGATTGTACTTCTTATTCCTCTTCTCACAGGGGTATTACAGCTTATTCAATCAAAAATGATGATGTCTTCCCAAGCGCCTGCCATCGTTAAAAAAGGAAAAGAAGAAGATTTTGCCACTACGTTTCAGAAGCAATCACTCTATCTGTTGCCTGTCATGATTGGATTCTTTTCCTATAATTTTTCCATTGGCCTTTCTTTATACTGGAATACTTTCACGATTTTTGGTATCATACAACAGTATTTAATTGCGGGCCTCGGCGGACTTGAAGCTTGGGTAAACGCAATAAAGAAAAAGAAATAGACTATGGAAGATAAAAAACTTACCGCAAAAGAGCAAAAGATAATTGAAGAAGTTGTAGAAAAGCTTTTTTCATTGCTTGAGATTGAAGGGACCTTTTCTGTCCAGCAAACAGATGAAATTGTCGATATTCTTATGGAAACCAAAGACACAGGCATTGTTATCGGTTACCATGGAGAAATTCTTGAATCACTCCAGCTTATTCTTTCCCTTGCTATTGCAAAGAAAATCGGCAGATTTGTGAGAATCTCAATAGAAGTTGATGGTTACAAAAAGAACAGAATGGAATATCTTGAAAAGCTTGCGATGCAAGTAAAAGAGCGAGTGCTTACGGAAAACAAAGAACAAGTTCTTATGTCCCTTAAATCATGGGAAAGACGAGTCATTCATCTCATTTTGCAGAATGATGATCAAGTTACCACAGAATCATCAGGTGAAGGCAAAGATCGAGTCCTTCTTATCAAACCAAAAGCTTAAAAAGAGTGAGTTCATACTTTTCTCTCTCTTTATCCTTTTTCTCCCCACACAATTCGGTAAACATTTCTGGCCAGGGTTTGCATTGGTCTCAGGTATACAAGTAGACTATCTTTCCCCCACGCTCTATGTTACAGATATTCTCGTAGCGCTTTTGTTTATCTTTTTTCTTGGAGAGAAAAGATATAAAAAGATAAGCTCTTTCTCTTTTGTCCTCTTAAGCATTTTCATCTTATTCCTTCTCTTTACCATTTTTCGATCGCACAATATCTTCAATGGGTTGTATCATCTCCTTAAGTTTGTTGAATGTGCTTTTGTTGCTTTTTATGTTTCAACCACAATCACAACACAACAGCAAATAAAGCATCTTGTTTCTTTATTTTCATTTGGCATCCTTTTTGAGGCGTTTTTGGCAATTTGTCAGTTTATTGCGCAAGGCTCTCTTGGTGGGCTCCTTTACTTTTTAGGCGAACGGACATTTACATCCCAAACTCCTGGTATTGCCAATGCTTCTCTGGATGGACAATTAGTGCTTCGTCCGTATGCTACTTTTTCTCATCCAAATGTATTGGCCGGCTTTCTCCTTATCTGCATGGTTTTTGTTCTTTTCCAGGTAATTTCTCAAAAATATCTTTGGCAAAAAGCACTTTCGTTAACTTCTCTATTGCTGGGGACGGCGGGTCTCCTTCTCACAATGAGTAGAGGCGCAATTGTTATTTGGTTTTTACTTCTTATAATAATCTTTTTTATACAACTTAAACAAGTTTCGCGACAACAAAGACAATCTAAGGTACTCTTTATCATTGGCGTGCTGTTTGTTTTTCTTGTTATGCTTATCTTTGCAAAACCTGTGGGAATTCGTTTACTGCATACTAATTTGTCGGAAGAATCAATTGTGCAACGAGAAACACTCGTTTCGGCTAGTGGGCAGCTTTTGCAAAAATCACCCTTTTTTGGCGTGGGTTTTGGTAACTTCCTTCCTTCCCTTGCGACCATACAAAAACCGCTATCAGTGATCACATATCTTCAGCCCGTCCATAATATTTTTCTTTTGGTACTTGTTGAAACCGGAGCTGTTGGCTTTGGATTCTTGCTTGGCTTTGTAATAAAAACCTATGCACATTTATTTTTGGTGATAAGAAGCAAGGTGTACAATCCAAAAATTTTTATTGTCTATTGTATCCTTCTCACGATTATGCTCGTTCTGGGATTCATTGATCACTATTGGTTAACGCTTCAACAAGGACAATTACTGTTTGCAGTTATCCTCGGCTTATGTTGGACAAAGATATCAACTTAAAATTGCAATAATTGTATGATAAGAAGATATTGGGTTTACGAACGTAGAAAAATTTTCGAAATGGCCTTGTTTACAGCGTTTTTCTATTATTTTCGATTGGCTCTTGACTCTATCTATATTATACTTTATTATAAAGAGTTAGCCTCCTCTTCGAAAATTATACGACCTGATCTGGCAAGACAGCATGCACTTTTCTTTTTCCTTTTTCCATGATTGGTGTATGATAGATGTATATGGAAAATCAGCGCCCAATGCTCGTCGCAGCAGAGCACCAACAGAAACTGCCAATTCTTATCATCGACAAAAAGGGAAAGATGGGAAAAATCTTTGCAGAAAAGCTGCAAAAAGAATTTCTTGTGGTCTTGGTAACTGGCCAGGAACTTTCTGAACAGCACAATATTATTCATATCCCCTATCGACATAAAATCCCAATGATTCCTGATAATACCTATTCTCATTTATTTATTTTTTATAACGGCGAAGAAGAAATTAGAGATATGCTTCCTGCAGTTATGAAGAAGGCTCAAGATACTCAGGGCAAGCTCTTTTTTATTACATCACTTCCCTATTCGTCACAATCATTATTCAAGCATCTTTCTCAACATCTCTATTACTCGCTGCAAATTATTCTGTATGGAGAAATTTTTTCAAAAGAGCTTACAGACACTACTACCGTAAGTTTTTTCCTGCATCAGGCAAAAAAATATGGAAGAATAGAAATTCCAAATGAAGGTATTGGCAAATTGTATCCGGTCCTTCTAGAAGATGTGTGGACAGCCTTGATTGCTGTTGCATTTGGCTCAACCAAAAAAGATAGAATTCTTTTTGTTTTTCCAAAACATCCCATTAGCGAATTTTCAATTGCTCGCATGTTGCAAAAAGATAATCCGTTTTTAAAACTTGATTTTACAGACAATAAAGGAGGCAGGTGGGATTATTATATTCCGCCGGAAGGAGAATATTTTTTCTCAACATATCCCTTTGAAGAGAAATTAAAGGCTGTTGCCGATGCATACACTACTCCTCAAGACCAACAGAAAGTAAAAAAAACAAAGATACAACTTTCTCCAAAGAAGCCCCATAGTCAAAAATCATTTGCTTGGTTTGTTATCCTTTTGATTTTTGTACTCCCAATCTTGCTTTGTGGTGTTTTATTGGGGATAGGATATCTCTCTTTACAAAGAGCAACGCAGCAAGCAGAAAAACAAGCATTTGCACAAGCACATCAAGATGCAGTGATCGCAGCAACCACGCTTGGTTGGGGGCATCTTGTTGGTGAGAGTCTTTTCTCTGTAAATATTATAGCCAGTAAGCCAAAGCAAGATCTTTTGCAGAAAGTTGCTGTTGCTCAACGAATTGCGCTGGATGAGGTTGATATTTTTCAAGCAATTTTACAATTTGAAACGATCCAGGAAAATAAAAGCAAAGATCCAAAAAACGATTTTCTTCATGCATTGGCAAACGTGAGAAATGCTTTGATAAGTATACAGAAAATAAAAGCAGAAGGGGAGTTGCCGCAACATATTGCAACTAAGCTGACTGCGCTGCAACCGGTTTTTATTCCTTTTGAAAACACACTTGACGCATTACCAAATCTGCTTGGTTTTACTGGCAAAAAAAGTTACCTTCTTCTTTTTCAAAACAATATGGAATTACGACCCGGAGGAGGATTTATTGGATCGTATGGAATAGTGGATGTAGACAAGGGCAAAATAACAGAGTTTAAAGTATTTGATGTCTATGACGCAGATGGTAAGCTTACAACGCATCTAGAGCCACCGTACGCCCTTAGACGATACCTTGGCGCATCACATTGGTTTTTACGAGATAGCAACTTTTCTGTTGATTTTCCGCAAGACGCATTGCAAGCGTCAACATTGTTACAGCTTGAAACAGAAAAGAAAGTAGATGGAGTCATCGCTGTTGACACAACATTTTTACGAAATCTTTTAACAGCAATTGGGCCAGTTGTGATTCCAGACTATAGAGAGACGGTGACTTCAGATAATTTTTATCTTCTTGCGCAAACGCATGCAGAAAAAGATTTTTTCCCCGGATCCACACAAAAAAGAGATTTTTTACGCTCTTTGCTTACTGCAATGCAAGAAAAATTTGCAGCAAAGAATACACTTTCTTATGAAACCCTTGTCAAAAAGCTAGGTGAGTCTATACAAGGAAAGCATATCTTGCTCGTGTCCGCAAATGCTGCAGTGCAGAAGCTTTTTACTGTTAATAATCTTTCTGCTTCGTTGTGGGATGGAAGAGAAAAAACAGATCAGAATTTCTTAGATTTTTTTGGTGTTGTTGATGCAAACCTTGGTGTTAATAAAGCAAACTATTATCTTAAAAGGGCAATTGATCAAAAAGTTGTTATTGATGCTGTCGGAGGAGTGCAGGAAACAGCGACGGTGACATATGCAAATACAAGTACCAAGGAACGTCCTTTCGCAGGCGATTATAAAAATTATGTGCGTTTTGTCTTACCAGCAAATGCTCTTCTTAAGAGTGTTGCAATTGATGGAGGCATTATTCCTACGGTTCCTGCAGTAACGGATCCAGCAATTTTTACTGCAAAAAGCTTTCTTCCTCCAAAACAATTGGAGATAGAAGCAAGTCAAGTTCTTGGCAAAGAAACAATAGGTTTCTTTATTAATGTGCCGATGGGGGAGACAAAACAAATTATTATTACTTATGCCATTGCGAATGCGGTAAAAATACAGCAACCAGCGTTTTCCTACAATTTGCGTTTGTTTAAACAACCTGGAACGCTTGATGACTCCTATGCATTATCCTTTGTCTATCCTGCTCAATTTCGTTTGGTGAGGGGAGATAATCAATTAACAGACGTTGGAGGAAAATTAGTGTACTCGACTCGTCTTTTAGAAGATAAAGATATACAGGTAGAGTTTTCGAAAAAATAAAGGACAGCAACGTCTTATCGACTGTTACGTATGTTATACTGCAAATAATGGTTTTTTTATCCGCGTTACTCACCATAGCTGGTCTTTGTCTCTTTGAAACAGTTTCCAGTATTGATAATGCAATTATCAATGCCGAAGTTTTGTCTAAGATGGGACAAAAGGCAAAACAGTGGTTTTTATGGTGGGGGCTTTTTGTTGCTGTCTTTATTGTGAGAGGTTTACTTCCTTGGGGGATTGTCTGGGCAACAGTGCCAAGTCTTGGTCCAATTGGTGCGTTAACCGCAACATTTAGTAATAATCCAGATATTCATACTGCAATTGAAGCAGCAGCACCAATTTTATTAATTGGTGGAGGGACATTTCTGCTTTTTTTATTTTTTAGTTGGTTATTTTTGGAAGAAAAAGAATACGGTTTACGGGGAGAACGATTTTTTACGCAACAAGGCGTTTGGTTTTTTGCTGTCGTGTCAGTGTTGCTGGCACTTATTGTTTGGTTTGCTCTTCAAACACATCCTCTGATGGCTTTTGGTGCGGTACTTGGCTCAACTGCATTTTTTATAACGCATGGTTTTAAGGAAAATGCAGAAAAGCAAGAGGAAGAGCTTTTAAGAAAGGACAATTCGATATCAGATATGAGTAAGGTTCTTTTTTTAATGATTATCGATGCCACTTTTTCTTTGGATGGAGTATTGGGTGCATTTGCTTTTACGCTTTCAGTGCCGTTTATACTGCTTGGAAATGGTCTGGGAGCAGTTATTGTGCGTCAGTTAACCGTTAGTAATATGGATCGTATTAGACGCTACCGCTATCTCAAAAATGGCGCAATGTATTCAATTGGTCTTTTGGGTGGTCTTATGATTTTGGAGAGCTTTGGTTATCCAATCCCAAGTTGGTTGTCTCCTGTGCTGACGTTTGTGATTGTAGGATACTTTTTTTTTAAATCAAAAAAAACTATGTAGTTTTTTTTCGAGGGAAGAGATGGAGTTTGTGATTGATATAAAATACTACAAGTAATCCAAGTCCAACAATAATAACAATACGGAATTTCCCAAAGATGGGCCCGAGAGCATCCCATCGGTTGCCAAAATAGACGCCAACATAAACCATCAACGTACACCAAAGAAGTGAACCCAAAAAAGTATAAAGCGAAAACTTTTTTATGTTCATCCTTACTGCTCCTGCAGGAATTGAGATAAGATAGCGAAGGCCAGGGAGAAGTTTGCCAAAGAATACAAGCTTGTCGCCATATTTATTAAACCATTGAGCTGCTTTTTTGTAATCGTGTTCGTTTAGAAGGACATATTTCCCATGTTTTTTAATAAGGTTAACGATAATTTCTTCTTCAATGAAGTACCCAAT
>DASQPC010000019.1:0-3303 GCA_035644155.1 Candidatus Methylomirabilota bacterium | reverse complement strand
AATTACTATTATGGAGTACTTTGATGAAATATATCGAAGCAATGAACGATTGTTGGCTTTGGTTCGCAATCTGCTGTCTGTCTCTCGTATTGACCAAGGAAAAGTCAAAGATGCTCCTCAAGTTGTTAATGTGGTGGAACTAATAAAGAGTATTACAACTGATATGAGCATCATAGCTGCAAAAAATGCTATTGCGCTTCATCTGGATACAAAACAGACGGATATCCCTTCTCTTGTTATCGATCCATTACGATTTCAAGAAGTCATTGAGAATCTACTTTCAAACGCAATTAAATATAACGTAGCAAACGGGAAAATAGATGTCATTATTGATAAAAATAATGACGTACTGCTTCTCTCTGTTAAAGATACTGGCATTGGCATAGCCACCAAAGATAAACAAGAGCTTTTTACGAAATTCTTTCGTGCTGAAAATGCAATCAAAAAAAATACAGAAGGTTCTGGGCTTGGGTTATATGTCGTGAAATCATATGTTGAGAGCTGGGGCGGCAAGATAAACGTTACAAGCGAAGAAGGAAAAGGTGCTACCTTCACAATAGAAATTCCTTTTACTAATGAAAAGAAAGGAGGTGGTATGCATGAAAACAATTCTTATTATTGATGATGAACTTCCTTATTTAAGGTTATTGCATGACCAACTAACAAAAAATGGTTATGCTGTTATCTCAGCAAATGATGGTGAAAAAGGACTGGCATTAGCCAAACAAAAACATCCTGATCTTATTCTTCTTGATATAAGAATGCCATCTATGAATGGACTTGTTGTCCTTAAAGAGTTACGAAAGGACCCTTATGGAAAAACAGTAAAAGTAATTCTTCTTACTAATCTTGAACCAGATGATAATACGGTAAAAGAAGTCATCCATGGCCAACCATCTTTTTACTTGGTAAAAAGCGATATACAACTTGATAGCCTGATAAAAAAACTCAAAGATCTTTTAGGTGATGAGAAGGAGCCTCAATGAACAAAAAAATTCAGACTGGAATAAAACAAACTACTAAAAAGTTTGTTACCAAAGATGAGGCTGCAAAATTGCTTCATATTTCTGTTAAAAATATTGAGTTATTAGAAAAACAAGAGCTTTTGCATGCACTACCACAAAAAGAGGGATATGATCTTTTTTTAGCATCAGATATTGCTCGGATACAATCTAACCAAGGTTTAAGTCTTGCTCAGGAAGCAGAACAAATTGAAGTGCAACTCCAACGAGAAATTGCCTCGTCGCTTTCATTTGTAAAAAAAGCTCTCTTAATGGCAGCAGGCGGCATAACTACCTACTATTTGGTTGTTGTTATGGTTGCTTTTTTGTTTATCTTTTTCCCTCTGCCAACAGCTACTTGGTTAGGCTATCTTCCTCGAATACAATCCTCCCTCTCTTCCCAATCAACAAATCTTCACGGCAATGTGCTTGCTGCTCAAACCAATAGAGAAAGCCAAAATGCCTCACTTTTGGTACAAATGGTCCTAAAACCAGTAAGCAAAACATCTTTAGATATTGTTAAATACACCAACCCAAAAGCCTATGCTACTGTTAAAAAAATAGCTATTCTTGACGTCAATGAAGTTATGGAGCTTAATGACACTGGAGCCATTACTCCTCTTGAACCAGTTAAATTCTCGCAAAGCGCGCTCCTTCAAATAGCAGATCCCGGACTGATTACAAATTTAAATTCACAATATCTTCAAGGGAAGAAGCCTGGAATAGACGTTGGGGATATTGCCGTCATTGGAGAAAATGGAATCATTGAAGGACGACAAGCCACAACGACTGACAAAAACACCAATGTAACGATCGGTGGACTTACCAATACCAATCTTGCTAATGCATCGGTTACTATTACAACTTCTTCACCACTAAGTGGTGGCGGAACAGTTGCGTTGGGAGATACGATTACGCTTTCTTGTCCTTCATGTTCTACAAGTTCAGTAGCCTCTAATACCATCTCCAGCTTATCATCAACAAATTTCTCAAGCGCCAATATCTCACAATGGACAAACAATACTGGATTTATTACTGCCTCAACAACTGATACACTTACTAATAAAACAATTACCGCAGCTTCAAATACGGTTTCAGGATTAACAAATGCAAATTTATCAGGCACAGCAGGCATTACAAATGCCAATCTTGCAAATTCGTCACTTACTATTTCAACAGGAACGGGTTTATCAGGTGGAGGTATCGTCTCGCTTGGAGGAACCATTTCATTAACCAATACAGGTGTTACTGCTCTGACTGGTACCACAAATCAAATAAGTGTCTCTGGTTCTACCGGTTCACTTACGTTAGCTCTTCCTCAAAGTATTGCAATAAGTTCAACACCTAGTTTTGCAAGCCTTGCACTAAGCAACAGTAGCAATCAATTAGTCCTTGGCGGTAACGGCACACTCACCTGGTCTCCCTCCACAAACAGAACATTAACGTTTCCAGATATAACTGATACGCTAGTTGGTAAAACGACAACTGATACGCTCACCAATAAAACAGTAACTGCTCCTGCCATAAACGGCATTGTTACAACGACCGGCCTAACATTTCCTGCGTTTACAGCAAGCGGCACCATTACTGGCTCTGGCTCTCCAAGTATTACGGGTTTTGGTGCAATCAATGGATTAACATTTTCACCAGGAGCTGATGGATTTTCCATTGCAGGCGGAACAACGACAAGAACGCTTACTATGACAGAGACTGATATTACACTTGGTAGTACAATTAAACCAACAAATAGCGGCGGATTAACAATCCAATCAAATGGAGCAAACACATTGAGTCTTGATACAGGAAGCGCTGCGACACTTACACTTGGTACCACAAACGCAAATGGTATCAATCTGGGCAATGCAACCCAAAATACGACAGTAACACTTAATGGAACCGGACTTACCACCTTAGGAGGTAATCTGACAATCAATGGCACAACACAAACGCTTGGTAACGGATTAAATGCAACTATTCAAACAACAGCAAATGCTGGTCTCACATTTCTTTCCGCGGGAAGCGGCACGATTACACTTGGACAAAATAGCGGTACAGGCAACATCATCATCCAACCAAATGCAGGTGGAAAAGCTGCTCTTATCCTTAATAATCAGGGTAATGGCGATCTTTTTACTGCATCCGCGTCAGGCATAACCAAGTTTGTTCTTGCCGCTAATGGCAATATTAGTGCATTAGGGACATTGAGCGGACTGACAGGACTTACGGTTACAGCAGGAGCTGTCTCTTTCCCTGCCGGCTCTATCGCAAATAGTAATTTAGCAAATTCCTCAATCATCGTCTC
>DASQPC010000018.1:0-4737 GCA_035644155.1 Candidatus Methylomirabilota bacterium | reverse complement strand
CCAAAAAGTTCGAATAGCGTCTATGTCCGCCAGCCAACACGGGCACCCCATATTGACCAGGGTGTCTATTTAGTTTGTAAATGCTTGCCAAATCTTCCATTTTTTAGCAAAAGTCTCGGATCACGAAAAATTTCTTTAGAGTAATAAAAGCTTACTCGTTGAACTGATCTTCATACTATTTTAGTATTAAATATATATCTATTAATTAAATCGATTTTATGAAGATACAAAATAACGTACCTAGCTTTCATGTTTATTCTCCTCCTGAGAGACGAATCTGCTTTTGGTGTCTCAAAACCATCAGTAAATCAACTAAATACCATATTATCCCCGCTTATCTTACGTTACAAAAAAATCATGAATATGTTATACCTGATGGAATTATTTGTAATAACTGCAATAGTATGTTTTCTGAAGCAGAAACTAATTTTGTTGAATTTTTTCAGGAAAGACTCGTATTTTTTAACGTTCCAAAAAGAGATGGTACGAAGCGGTCAGCAGTAAAAGCTTCGTTATATGATTATGTTACTGTTTCCCCAGGCAAAATATCCTATGATCTAAACTTTGCTGGTTTTAATTCTAAGTCTGCAAATATAGCATTTGGACTTCAGAAACGTGGTTTTGACTCTACATACTATCAGAAAAAAACGAACAAAAATAACAATATTTATAAAAAAGGTTTAATATATTGTGTAATAGCAAAAATTGCTTTTGAAAGCCTTTACTGTTTTTTGGCTGAAGCTAAAGGTGATGAGAAGTTGTATAGAGAAACTATTCTGGATGAAAAAAATAACTGGCACAAGCATAGAAAGTCTGTATATGAGTATATTACTAAAGCAAATACTAAAGTAGTGAATAATATTCTATCGATAGGAAGTTATAAAGGACAATATTCAGATTGGAATATAAATATAAATTATGTAAGTATATCTTTTATTGGGGAATATCCTATTATTTGGTTAAGAATTTTGGGACTTTTATTTCTTGTTAACTATCTACCAAAAGCCAATGAAAGCCTTACTAAAGAAAAAGTGTGGGAACTCGTTAAAGAACACAATAACAAATTTATAAAAGATTTAATAGATAAAGGAAAGGATCAAGGAATAAGCTCATACCATTTAGATCAAGTAAAAAATTACTATATTAGCTAATTAAACTGTCTCATTTGGTCTGGAGAAGAGATATGCAGAGCTTGACGAGGATAAGTGTAGATGGTATAGTGCAGATGTTTAAAGTCGTAAGAAGACACTTTGCTCATCTTTCATACCTCGAATTTTCCTATATTTGATCTTGAGTTTCTTTAATTCTTCCCTAACGACATCACGTTCTTTATCATTCAAACCATCAATGATAACTGTAACTGTATAATTTGTAATGTTTTCCTTTGCCAGGACAGCTTTAGCTATAGTAAAAGAAGTTAATTTCGAATATTCCTTTGAAGCCTGGTATGTGGCGTAATAAGTAGCGTTTTTAACGCTTTTATCTGGATTAGCTCTTCTAGGTACTTTATTTTTATTTCTTTACTTATTTTCTTCCATTTGCGTTTTCTCCTTTTAAAAGTTACGATTGGTTCCATAATGGTTTGGCTGACTCTTTAAGCAAAAAATTCATTGTTCGCTAATATCTCCACTATGTGTTATAATAAATTTGACTGCAGATTGTATGCAAATACATCTGCTTAGATTTTGATTTAGTTTTTCAAAGATAAAAGATACCTCACATTTTCTACTCGTATCTTCTTGATAGGCAAACCACTTCATCTTTGAGCAGACATATTTGCATAAAGAACAACATTCCAGAAAGGAGGAGCAAACATGACAAATAAATTATTTATAGGAAGTCTTGATTATTCAATAACAGATGCACAACTTGAAGAACTTTTTTCAACAGTAGGTAAAGTAGTATCTGCAAAAGTAATTGTTGATAGATATACAGGACAAGGCAAAGGTTTTGGTTTTGTAGAAATGGAAAATGAGGAAACGGCAAAAACAGCAATGAATAAACTTAACGGTTCAAAACTTGCGGGTCGCGCAATTGTTATCAAAGAAGCAAAACCACAGGTGGGAAGGTAAACATGAATATTTTATTTATCAGTCGGAATTCTCCATTTGAGAGTATTGGAGGTATAGAGCGCTATATTACTAATCTTATTGCCTATTATAAAACTCAAAATTTTCACGACTTTATCTTTTGTTACCTACTGAAAAAGAAGACTATTCTGAAAAAGATGGAAATGTGACTATTCACTATACTTCCAGTCTTTTTTTATCAAGAAGTAACTTAGCAACTAATAAAGAGATTTCAAAAAAAGCTCAATTCTTTTCAGAAGTTGTTACCAAGACCATAGATAGAGATAGTATCGATATTATTTGCGCTGAAAATTTTCATACAGATCTTCCTCCTGCATATAGTTTATTGCTTAATATGGTAACAAGTCTGACAAAAATCCCTTTAGTTTTACAGCTTCATTCATTTGCTACCACAGAGCTTCAGACAGAACTTATAAATCAACTTAAATGGGATAGAATCAGTTGTGTCAGTACAAGTGTTGCAGGAGATTGTTTTCAAAAAGGCGCTAATATCAATTCGCTTGCAACTCATTATTTGGGAGTTGATACACATGAATTCTATTCTGATACACAAACGTCTAATAAGCTCAAAGAGCAACTAGGTTTATCTAGAGAAAGCAAGATTATTTTGACTGCAACGAGAATTATTCGAGGCAAAAAGAATATTCTTCAAGAAAAAGGGGTAATCAATTTGATTCAGGCGTTTTCAAGATTTGCATCTAGGTATCCACATATAAAACTTCTTATTGCCATTGGTAAACCACCTGAGAATCTGAAAGATGAGTTTCATATCGCTTATGAAATGCTGCAAGGATATATAAAGCTACATAATATTGAAACACAAACGATTCTCAAAATGTTTAAATTACATGAAATGCCTGATGTCTATAAAGGATCTGACATTTTTGTTTTACCTTCTGAGAATGAAACATTTGGACAGGTATTTATTGAAGCAATGAGTTGTGGAATACCTGTTATCGGAATAAAAGTAAGTGGTATTCCTGAAATTATTAGTGATTCGTATAATGGTTATTTAGTTCCGCCTGATGATTCGAGTATTCTTGCTCAACGAATAGAAAAACTTATAAATGGATCATCTGTACGAGAGAGTTTTATTCAAGCAGGGAAAAAGACTGTTAAAGAAAAGTTCACATCAGATCAGCAATTTTCTGCTTTCAATACTATGCTGGAAGAAACAGTAAATAATTTGCTTTAGCAGTTGAAATTTGAACCAAACTTCATTTATAATACAATTACTTTCGTAATGCATCTTGTATCAAAAATAATTATTCAAAAGCCTCTAGATGAGGTATGGAAGTTCTTTCAGGATCCTTATAGTCTCGCAAAATGGGATCATAGTGTTGAGACAGTCGTACCTACTACGAAAGGTTCTGTACGCCTTGGGTATACTTTCGATACCATTGCCCCTGTAAAACCTGGTTCAACCAAAGAAGGTATGCGACTGCACTATGAAATTATAGAATTTGAGCCTCGTAAGCAAGTTAAAATTGCGCTTAAGGATTCTTCGACCTTCAAGGAAGCAGTCTGGCAAATGGAGTTTGAAGTTACACCAGAAGGAACTCAGGTAGCATGTCATGTTGTCTTTACGCCATGGCTACGGTATCTCTTTTTAGTTCCTCTCATGTGGGTAAATAGGCGCGCTATTTTCCGCGACTTAGGTTATTTAAAAGAAGAGTTGGAAAAACCTCAGTAATTGCATCATCTGGATATTATAGTATATATAAGCTTGTTGCACCTTTTTTTCTTTTAAAGCGTTATATAATAAGACCTTGGTATGGAGTTGGATGAAGAAAAAAAATTAGTTGAAGAAGCAAAAAGTAATCCCTCGGCTTTCGGTACATTGTATGATTTGTATTACACAAAAATTGCAAATTATATTCTTCATCGTGTCGGTAATGTGGCTGTAGCTCAAGATATCACCTCAGATGTTTTTTTTAAGGCCATGAAAAGTGTTTCTTCATTTACATGGCGCAATATTTCTTTTTCATCGTGGCTTTATAAAATTGCCTCAAATGAAATAAACAGCTACTTCCGAAAGAAAAAATATAAAATTTTTTCCTTAGATATTCTTTTTGAAAAACATAATTTTGAACTACAAGATAAAAGTGACATAGAACAAGATTTTATAGAAGCTCAGAATAAACTAGAAGAGAAGAAAGATTTTGTTAAAGTGCAAAAGATATTGACTGAACTTCCTCTGCATTATCAAGAGATAATAGTACTTCGTTATTTTGAAAAGAAAAAATTGAAAGAGATATGTGAAATAACAGGAAAAAATAGTAATACTGTAAAGTCACTTTTACTTCGAGGACTTGAACGAGTAAAAAAGAAATTTTTTGTATTGAAGAATGATGAGACCCAAATGCTGCAACCTTTTTCTCAAATACGCGTTTTAGAGAGAGGAGACAATAGATGAACAATAATATCATTGAAGATCACTTAGAAAATATCCAATTACCAAATATGGAAATGGAAAAAGGTAAAGTAAAGTTGCGATATGCTCTGCTTACTTCTTCACATTGGAATCAAAAGAAACAGAACTCATTTGTATCCTTTTTGAAAGGAGGTGAAAATACTATGTTGAGAAACCGATTTGTTTTTGTAGGAATCTTAGCAATCATTTTTGCAATTGGTGGATTAATCATGA
>DASQPC010000017.1:0-24167 GCA_035644155.1 Candidatus Methylomirabilota bacterium | reverse complement strand
ATTACTGTACCAAGTGTACTAATCAATGCTATCACCACCAGAATCTCAATTAATGTAAAACCTCTCTTGTTCTTTCGAAACATAAACCCCTTTCTTGTATTCATTGTAACTTGTTAATGAGAAATTGTTAAGTGCCATATTACTAAGAGTATCTGTTGACCCCAAAAAAGACTTATAAACGTCCCTGCTACTAAAAATGGCCCAAAAGGAACCGTGCCACCTTGGAGTTTTTTACGTTTTATCAAAACTAAAATAAGAGAAATGATCGCACCACTTAAAAATGCGATATAAAGGCCAAGTACAATATTTGGAAATCCCAACAACAATCCCATGAGAAAAACATAGACTACATCTCCAAAACCCATCCCGCGGCCTTTGGTGATAAAAAAAAGCAAAAGGAAAAACAGAAATGCACCAAAAGCAGACAATAAATCGTTTAGCAATAAGGATTGTGTCGTCAATAATATATATCCGAGAGAAATAATTATAGTTGGGAAAATAACAACGAAGGGAAGAATACCATATTTCAGATCGGTAAAAAATAAAATGATTAGTGTTGAAACAATAAAAAGATAATAAAAAGTTTCCGACAGCATGCCAGTATGCAATGCAATAAAAATAAATAAAAGACCTGTTAGTAGCTCAACAAGAGGGTAGTAAAAAGAAAGTTTTTTTTGACAGTAGCGACATCTGCCAGCCAAAAAAACATAGGAAAAAAGAGGAATGAGGTCAAAAAATCCCAGCTTTTTTTTACAAAAATCACAGTGCGAGCGTCCCTTTATAATACTTTCTCCGTTTGGCAAACGATCAGTAACAACATTGAGAAAACTCCCCACACAAATCCCAAAAAGAAAAAGAAAAACTAAATAAAACACATCCATACTATTAGTATAGCGTACTACTGATAGGGTTGGTACGCAATTAAAAAATCTATATATAACTTTAATCAAAGTAGATAAAATGCTATTTTAACTATTGACAAATATCTTATTGGATGAGGTATAGTTATAAGAGAGAATAATTTTCAGGCAGAGAATCATCCTGTGAAAAAACAAATATTTACAAACATTTTCTTTTTCCTCCTTTTCTTTTTTGCTAGTTTTTTTCCAGTTCTTGCTGCAGAACCACCTCTTCCAGCAATCAACGCACCATATAATTTACGAGACAGATTTTCAACAGATCTTTTTACAGGAACGGCAACATACTCATACGAGATTAAAGTACCAAAAGGAACTGATGATTTAACGCCAAATATTGGGTTATCTTACAACAGCGCAGGAGCTCGAGATTTTTACCAGCGAGTAGGTACTGGTTGGCAGTTAACACAAAATTATGTCGAGAGAGATGTTAATTTTACCCCAGGCGATACAAATGACGATAAATTCAAACTTCATTTTAAAGGAAATGTCTATGATCTCGTGTATGTTTCAGGAGATAGCAGATATCATACAAAGATTGAATCAAGTTTGAATATAACGAAATTAGCCACAAGTGGAACAAATGATTATAGTGAATATTGGCAGGTGATAACTCCAGATGGCACAAAATATCGATTTGGCTATGCTTTTCAATCAGAACTTGTTTGTAATGGTCGCAGTTATGTTGCAAGTTGGAATCTCGACCAAGTAACAGACATGCATGGTAATAACATTTATTATACGTATACTGAAAGCAATGGAACATCATACATTAGCCAAATAAAATATAATAATGACCAATCACGAGAAGTCGATTATACTTATGGAACAAGTTCGTATACCAAACAAGTTTATATCCAAGGATGCAATGTCACAGAATCTTCACAATTGACTAATATACAAGTAAAAATTGGAACCAATCTTATTCACCAGTATGATCTTTCATATAGTACCGCAGGCGATAATCAACAGCTACTGCATGCTATCACAGAAAAAGGGACTGACGGGACTTCTACGCTTCCCGCAACAACATTTGACTATAAAACAGAAAATAAAACGTGGAATACAACTCCGCAAACATGGGTCAATAATGCACCTATGGATGTTAATCTCACAAAAAGTGACGTTGAGCTAGCTGACGCGAATGGTGATGGACTTTTGGATATTGTAAAGAGTGAAGGCAACGGGACAAATCTCTGGAAAGTTTGGAAAAATAATGGAAGCGGTTGGAACACCACATATGAGACATGGGTCAATAATCAACCTATCGATGCCAAACTGGATAGACCAGATACAAAATTAATGGATGTAACAGGAGACGGACTGCCTGATATTGTCAAAGCAGCTGATGCTTCGTCTTGGAGAATTTGGAGAAATACAGGAGCAAGTTGGAGTACCTACCAGGAAAATTGGGCGGATGTACATTCATATGGAAGCCAACATTACCTAGGTAGTGGTGTAACAAAGCTGGTCGACGTGACTGGAGATGGACTGCCTGATATTGTCACAGGAGACGCAAACCTATGGAGAGTTTTCAGAAATACAGGAAGTGGATGGAATAATACGCCTGAAACATGGACGACAAGTATACCCCAAGCACTTGATGATCCTACATTTCGTATTATGGATGTGAATGGCGATGGACTAGCTGATATTGTGAGAGCAACGGCAAATGGCACGAATGATACCTGGCAAGTTTGGAAAAATAATGGCAATGGCTGGAATTCTTCTCCTGACAACCCAGCATGGATAAATAATGCCGGAATTGATGCTAACTTTAGTATGACCAATGTTACTGTACAAGATGTGAATGGCGATGGGCTTCCTGATATTGTCAAAAGTGATGATCTTGGCTCGGCTGATAAATGGAAAGTCCTTCTTAATCAAGGTAATAGCTGGTCAACTACTTGGGAAACATGGATTGATCCATCATCCAATGTGGACCTATCACTGCAAGCAACAACACAAATGGCAGATGTCAACGGAGATGGATTGCCAGATATTATTAAAGGCTATGATACGAACAATCCCGGAGGATCGGATACGTGGCAAGTCTATAAAAACAACGGAAACGCTCCTGATTTGCTTTCCGCTGTTCATACTTCACAAGGAGCAACAAATAGCTTCAATTATGCTCAAGCGGTTGTACCCAGTTTGGATACCGTATCAACAGCAACATATAGTGGTCAATACTTTAATAATCAAACTTTGTCTGGTTCTCCAACGGTAACACGAACAGATTCTGTCATAAATTTTGCCTGGGATACAGGTTCACCCGATCCTTCAGTCTCATCAGATCAATTTTCTGCTCGCTGGACGCAGACTCGATCATTGTCAGCAGGCACCTATATTTTTAATGTAGTCGTTGATGATGGATTCCGTTTATATGTCGATGGAGAATTGCTCATTGATCAATGGAATGATCACGGTCCAAGAAACTTCGCCGCGTCAAAAGCATTAACTGACGGAACTCATACTATAGTTGTGGAATATTATGAAAATACTGGAGGAGCAACAATACTGTTTACCTACCAAAAAATAGCCCTTCCGTTCCCACTCTGGCAAGTCTCACAAATGACAACCAACAATGGCATGACAGGATCTGAGCTTACCAATGATGTCACGACATATAGTTATAAAAATGCCTTCTATAAATTTGAAGATCGTGAATTTAGAGGATATGGTGAGGTTGATACCGTTGAGCCAAACGGGTCAAAAAGCCAAAATATTTTTAACCAAGACAATGCTGTCAAAGGAAAACCTGCAAGTATACAAACAAATGATTCGTCCAACAACCCATACAGCAAAACTGAAGATACATGGAGCAATACACTTACCAACGGAGTTTATACAGCTAATTTGAACTCGGAAAAAAATTACACCTACGACGGTTCATCAAGCAATCCCAAAGTAACACAAGATGATTATCAGTACGATAGTTATGGCAATGTCACCAAAAAATCAGAAAAAGGTGATATCAGCACTGCGAGTGATGATCGTTTTATTTACAACGAATATACAGTTAATCTCACTGCATGGATTGTAAATACACCAAAGCATTCCTATCTCAATGCCTCAGATGACTCGACAAAAGTTAGTGAAAACTGGTTCTACTATGATAATAATACGGATTGGAATACTTCACCTACCAAAGGCGATTTGACCAAAGAAGTAAAGCGGCTTGATACAATGGGTGACACCAACCCTGTCACGCAATATGCCTATGATACCTATGGCAACCAAACATCAGTGACGGACGCCAACAGTCATACGACAACCACAGCTTATGATTCAGCAACGCATACCTATCCAATAAGTGTTACTAACGCCAAAAATCAAACGATAACGCTAAGCTATGATCTGGGAACAGGCAATTTGTTGTCCAAAACCGATCCCAATAGCAAGACAACTTCTTATACCTATGATGTTTTTGGAAGAATTCTCAAAGAAATCAAACCCTATGACTCAACGAGCTACCCGACAACGGTTTATCAATATCTCACTGATGGTACGGCACCAGAAGGAGTGCTCGTCTCAAAAAGAGAAACAGCAAGCGCATCAGGGACACTTGATACCTACACGTGGGTAGATGGACTCAATAGGACTGTCCAAACAAGAAGTGAAGCCGAAGATACAAGCCTACAAACCGTGACCGATATCTCGTATGATACTACTGGACAAGTTGCCAAAATCACTGTTCCTCATTTTGATACGCTCACCGCAAGTTATGCATCAGCTGCGGCTGGCATAAGAAGTACTCAAACATCGTATGACCCGATTGGCAGACCCAATATCATCACCAATCCCAAAGGTGACACTAAGACAATTGCCTATGATCACTGGAAAGAGACTAGTGTAGATGAAAATGGTCATATCAAGAGAAATTACTCCAATGCATTTAACAAAATTGTCAAAATCGATGAAGTTGATGGTGGACTGACGTACTCTACAAACTATGCATACAATCCTCGCGACCAACTATCATCCATAAATGATACATCAGGCAATAACACATCATTTGTCTATGATTCACTGGGCAGAAAGACGTCGCAAACAGATCCTGATATGGGAACATGGCAGTATACGTATGATGATGTGGGGAATCTTAAAACACAAAAAGACGCCCGAAATATCACAACGACAAGAACCTACGATGAATTGGACCGGCTCAACAAGTTAGACTATCCGACAGATACAGACACGACATTTGCTTATGATACTGGTAAGGTTGGGACTCTCGCCATCGCAACCGATAGCGCTGGCATGGTGAGCTATCAATATGACGATCGCTTACGAAAAAAACAAGAGCAGCGCTCAATAAATGGAACAACCAAAACAACACAATGGGGCTATGATTCATTGGACCGAACTGCAACCCAAACCTACCCTGATAATGAAGTTGTTACCTATGCCTTTAATACTCAGGGAGAAATTAATTCGGTGACAGGATCATCAACAATCATGAGCAATATTGATTACAACGCTCTCGGGAAAATCACCCAAAAAGATTTTGCCAATGGCTTGACGACCAATTACACCTACAACACCAACGATTTCCGACTGAATAGAATCCAGACAGGAACTGTCCAAGACATGAATTACACCTACGACAATGTTGGTAATGTTGCTACTCGTACCAACAATTTGACCAGCAAGACAGAAAATTTCACCTATGATGATTTGGATCGACTCAAGACAGCAACAGAATCAGCAAGCGGCTACAACTATGCTTATGAATACAACCCAATTGGTAATTTGACGAGATTTACCAATGCAGGAATCGCAACCGACTACACGTATGGACAAACAGCAGGTCCCCATGCCTTAACCATTGCCTCAGGCAGCGCCCAACAGGCATCACCATCGGGAACCGAAATTTTGGGCACGACCTGGACCTTAACTGGCAACAATGGAAGCGCAGAAGCTGATAAAGGCATTGCGTCAAGCGCTCTCTCTGGCATGAATTCGGTCCAGATCACCTTTAATCTCCATGGGACGTCATTTGGCAGCGGGGATGATGAGGCATCTGTTGTTTTCATCCAAAATAATGACTGGCGCGCAGCAAATGTCATCGTCAATGGCGGACAAAACGGTTTGAACGGCTCGCAAACAGTTACCATTCCAATCAGCAGCTTCCATAAAGTTGGGGACGCAAGTGTTGTCCTCGATCCCAATCAAGCTGTTTCAAATCTCCATGCGAGATTCTGGAATAGCGGATTGTTCTCTGTCGATATTACGAGCGTGAAATTGATTTCTGCAAGTGGGAGTGGCGGAGGAGGATCAACCAATTTGGCACTGAATAAAACAGTCACAACGTCATCTGTTGAGAATAATGATTCGACATTGGTCGGAGGTAAAGCAGTTGATGGAAGTACTTCAACTCGCTGGTCGAGTAGTTTCAGCGACCCGCAATGGATGTATGTCGACCTTGGCTCATCACAGAGCATTAATAGAGTAAAGCTAGTTTGGGAAACAGCCTATGGATCAGCGTATCAGATCCAGACCTCAAATGACGCGACCAATTGGACAACAATTTACAGCACCAGCAGTGGTGATGGCGGCACAGATGATCTGACAGGACTTTCAGGGACAGGAAGATATGTCAGGATGTATGGCACAAGCCGAGCAACCATCTGGGGCTATTCACTCTATGAATTTGAAGTCTACGGTACAAGCAGCGGTGGAACCACGACGACCAATATTGCACCCAATGGCACAGGTTACAAATGGTGGGGGTTAAGCTCCTCAACCAGTAACAATAACAAAGTCGCAGCAAGTGGACTTAACGATAGTAATATGACGACAGATGTGAGACTCGACAATGGGACAGATGAAGCAGCAAATGTATGGGAAGGAGCAGGAGTGACCTTCTCTGCGACACAAAGTGCCATAACTTCAATTGAATTTACCAATGGTACGTGGGAAACGTCTTTGGATGGTTCATATATTGCCAATTTCAAATTACAGTTCACCACCGACGGGACTACCTGGACTGATTCGGGATGGAGTAATACACCAAGCTATCCATACAACTCCTCTTCTGTAGCAGGACAGACGTACACTTTTACAGGAAGTGCAACAGCAATCAAAGGAGCCAGAGTAGTAGGACAAGTACATAGTAGTAATCCAGGAGCAAGTTCATGGTATGACAATGCAAGAGAGGTAAAGATCTATCAAACAACAAGTACTGGAGGAGGATCAGGTTCAAACGGAGGAACAGGCACCTACACCTACGATGCTGATGGAAATATGACTTCTGATGGGGCGACGTGCTATGAGTACAATGAGGCAAATCAGTTAAAGAAAGTTAAAAGGTGTAGTGATGGACAAGTTATCGCAGACTATGTCTATGACTATAACGGAAACAGAATGGTGAAGAAAAATTACACTAATGGAACTTTAGCTAATACTATGTATTCCTGGAGTGATAGTTATGAAACAAAAGTTATCAATGGTGGAGGGACAGAGAACACTTCATATTACTTCGCCAACGATCAGTTGATTGCCAAAAAAGATAATTCTGGTAACAGAACCTACTTCCACAATGATCATTTAGGATCAACATCGGTAGTTACCAATCAATCAGGTACAGTGGTAGAAACAACTGCCTATGACCCTTGGGGGAAGATAAAGAGTGGAGGAACTGCAAGCAAATTCAATTACACAGGCCAGGAACACGATAGTGAAACAGGTCTCGATTACTACAATGCGAGATATTACAGCTCAGACATTAGAAGATTCACTCAACCTGATGATATTATCCAAGACGTATACAACCCACAAGATTTGAATAGGTACACTTATGCAAGAAATAATCCCCTTCGATATACTGATCCATCGGGGCACAGTATTATTGATACTATTATAAAATATGCCACGAAGATTCCAGTTATTGGATCTCTTATAGCAAAAATACCTGTAGTTCAGCAGTATACTCAGTGGGTAGAATCACCAAAAGTAACCACAGCTAAAGAAGTGGTAAAACAGGTAACATCAAACACCACCGTTCAAAAAGCAGCAACTACGGCAACATCGCTTACAAAACAAGCAGAAAATATCGCAGAAAAAAATACTACTAACATAATAAATACAGGTTCCAAAATTACATCAGGAGGAAAAACGATAGGGAATATAACAAGTAAATGGTATAAATCAACCTCAAAAACTGTTGAAGACGCAATCGATTTCCATCTTGAAAAACATGGTGCAGGAAGAACAGCCGAAGAGTATACAGAGGATGCATTACAATTTTTTAAAGAGAATCGTGATATAATGAAAAACACAATATTAAAAGATGGAACTCAGGGGGTAAAAATAAGAATTGGTAATCAAGGTGGATATTTTACACCGGAAGGGAAAATTGTTACATATTGGGATAACTAGTTTATATGTCTATGTCAATAATTAATAATAAACAAATAATAAAGCTTAAAAAGTTATTTGAGGAACATTTTGTAAGAGCCTTTCCTCATATTTCATATCTAAATGATGAACTACAAGATATAAAAGGCGAAATTGCACTATATGATGGACATATAGCTGGACTTATTAGTTCATATTTTAAAAAAGGTCCTATTAATAGAGACCTTATTAAAGTTGATTCCGAGTTAGAGATACGACTACAAAATTTTCATCCACAAAACTCTCAAGAAGAAAAAAGCTTAAAAGACTTAACTAACTATAAACATAAAGTAGACGAAATAGCCTCAACGTTATTAAACTTGATAGGATAATTCAGATATTACAAGCTACAATTTAACAAGATCACAAGCTGAAAATTCTATAACAATACATCCAGGATCGACAAAATAACAGATTTAATAAAAAATTCTGAAAATGTAGAAGGAGTATTACAAAAAAATGGTAACTTGCTTCGAATTGTAGATGCTGGTAAAATAATAGGTACGGATATTAAGACAGGACAAGAAACAACGTTATATACTGTTATTACAAAATATAATGTAGTTAGTCAAACTGAGAATCTTGTAACAACTCACCCAGGATTACCTTATTAATTATATGGCACAACATATAGGAATAGAAAAAGTTAATGAACGAGGAGAAATACTAAATAATTTTCATGTAAATTTTGCAGCTGTTGTAAATATTTTGGAAGAAATTGATGAATACCAAAAAAAATACCCTTGGATTGCTACTATAGATCCTTATGGTGACACCATTTTTAACCGTATACAAATACCCTTCGTCGTTGAAGACTTGAAAAAATTACAAAAGGATAAAGATGAATTAACAAATACGATTAACGAATTAATTGACTTTTTTGAAAAAGTCGATATTCATGAATATTTAAAATTTATAGGTGACTAATTACCACATTGCCTCAAGTGTTTTTTGTTAATAGTTACAACCTTCTATTCCCTACACCTACGATGCTGATGGAAATATGACTTCTGATGGGGCAACATGCTATGAATACAATGAGGCAAATCAGTTAAAGAGAGTGAAGTTGGCAAGTAATAGTGCAACTCTTGCAGAGTATGTCTATGACTACAACGGCAACAGAATGGTGAAGAAAAACTATACCAACGGTAGTCTTGCCAACACTGTTTACTCTTGGAATGATAGTTATAAAACAAAAGTCATTAATGGTGGAGGAACTGAGAGTACCAGTTACTATTTTGCCAATGCACAATTAATTACAAAAAAAGACAACTCAGGCAACAGAACCTACTTCCATAATGATCATTTGGGTTCAACATCGGTAGTTACTAACCAATCAGGTACCGTATTGGAAGCAACTTAGCAAAACACTACTCTAATGCATCTACAACTTCTCTCTTGACAGCAAGTTTGTTGGTTGCAGCAGTAGAATTTTTTAAATATGCTATTACTCCAATTGGATTATTTATTTGGTGTATCGCTCTCTATGTTGCATATATGGGATTAAGACCAATAAAAATCTAGCTATTTGGAAATGTGAATTAACAATAAAGAACCAGCACATAAGGATGCTAAGTAAATGCTTCTCGTGCTACAATAATATTGTATATGAAAACTAGGCTTTATGCGATTCTTATTGGAGGAACACTCCTTATCATAACTGGACTTGTATTACTCTTTACCTCAAAAAATAGTAACACCAAACACAACTATGCCAATGAAGTAGTCGTAACACCAACAGTATTTGTGAAGCTATCTCAAAAGAATAATATCAATACCTCATCCTGGGAAACCTTTGAAGACAAAAAACTCAAATTTACGATGAAACACCCGATCAACGTCATTCTTGATCCGAGACAAACCTCAGAAGGAAGAATAACAGCATTTGTTTTTGCAGAAGATAAAGATCAACTGCTACCAGGTAAAATACCAGTTCTATATATCGCAGATACGGGTAAGATTGGTATAGATGGTTTTTCAGCGTTTCGAAAAGGGGATTGCGGCACACAATGTACAGTATCATACAAAGATGTCTCGTGGGTAAATATCAATAATGCGTATGGTGTCAAAAATCCCTTTTCCAAAGATAGTCTTAACTATTTTTTGACCGATAAAAACCGCACTCGTTCAGTAGTGAATTTTTATGTTGGCGGCTATACAAAAGACGAAAAAATAGTACAAGCAAAAGTAGATATATTTGAGCAAATGATAAAGACAATACAGTTCACAAAATAACAGATGTTTTTTAAACGCTTTCTAAACCAACTTTCTATATCGAATTCCGGCGCCTTCACCCAGCCGCTCAACCTTTTTCAGCTCTAATAGCTTATTCAGTACTTGATTTATCGTAGAACGAGCAACATCTGCTTTCGCAGCGATTTCTTGCGGTGAAGCTTGCTCAACAGTTTGTAAATATTCCCACACCGCTAACTGTTTGGGGGACAGGAGGGTCTCGATATTTTCTGCTGTTAATAACCCATTAGCCATCTGAGATTGTTTTAATAAAATAGTAAGGAAAAAGTCCAACCAAGTTGTGACATCTTCTTTTTCGGTTTTGAATGTTTTTTGGCTTTTCCTCAGAGCCAAATAATAATCTGGTTTATTTTCTTCAATTAATTTCTCGTGAGATACATAAGGCATATACAAATATCCTTGTTGTAATAACAGTAAGTTGGTTAAGACACGAGATAATCTCCCATTACCATCTTGAAACGGATGAATATTCAAAAACTCAACTATGAAATTACCAACAACAAGCAGAGGATGATACCTCTTTTCAGTTAGTGCTTGCTTCGTCCATTCAATAAGCTCTGTCATTTCTTTCGGAGTAAGATAGGCAAGAGTAGTATCAAAAAGCGTACCGACGGATTTCCCCTTTGCATCTATCATTTCTACTTTGTTTTCTTGCTTTTTATAATCGCCTCGATGAAGTGTATCTTTTTCAACATATTTAAGAAGCTCTTTATGAAAATGTTTGATAAGCCCTTCATTAAATACTTGTTCTTCCCAACTGTCAAAAACATTTAATAATAATTCATAATATCCTTGTACTTCTTGCTCATCACGATTGGTAAATTTTTGTATAGAAATATCACGAAGCATTTTTTCAATATCTTCGTCAGATAATTGAGAACCTTCAATACGAGTTGAAGCTCCAGTTGAAGTAATCAAAACATAACGCTTTAAGCGTCTCAAGGCTTGAGGACTAAGTTGCGATCCTGCAACCCATCTGCCCTTTAATTCGTCAATTTGAGCTATCTTTACCCAAATTTCCTGAGAAATATTACTAAATCTTGTTTCAAAATCTGCCATATATTTGATATATATAAGATTGTATAAGATTATATAAGGTAAGTCAAGAATTTGATGTATTTAGCTTCCATCTTTAAAAGGGCTTACTTAACAACTGAAATTTATCATTATGTTATGATAAAAAATTTGGTACTTCCATCGCATCATTTCAAGTAAAAGGGGCTCTTATTACTCATAATGCTGCTTCAGTGAATAACGAACGCCTATGAGGTTCTTTGCGCGATCATCTGGGTAAGCCCAGGCTTTCGTAAAATGATCAAAAGTGACTTTTCTATTTTCAAAAGGAGGCAAGCCAGGATCATGCAAAAAAAGGTCCTTTTCATCACAACCAACTATGACAATAAAATGACCTACATAACCATCTTTGTTATTTAATGCTCGTGCATTTATATTACATATCACTAAATAGCCATCGTCGAGTAATGCTTTGATATCCTCTATTTGGGGTAGTTTTCTTTGATAATTATGATATGTAAGATATTCTTTATAGAGTTTTTGCTCTTGAGGAATATCACTATTTGCTATTTGAAGCTTGCCAATTTCATGTCCATAGGTTTTCAATAGATAGTCTTCTCCTGTTTGCACAAATTCTTCAGCATCAAAATCTTCAATATTCACAACCTTGAATCCCATTTTATATAGATTTATCAGACCTTGCGTCGGCCAAGTCCAAAAACCTTTTCTCTTTGCAGTCATTTCTTCAAGCTCTTTCCAACTGTATTCTTTATCAGGTAGAAAATATTTCAAAACAGAACGAAGTGCTGCTTGATAACAATGGGTATTATCAAGATTGGCATAAAAAGGAACCTTATAATGAATCATGTAAAAATTATAATACTTTTGCGATAACTCGTACAGGTGCGCCAGTCGTCAGCATATGATCGTTGTTGCCATCTTTTTCGATAAAGGTTGTCTGTGTTAGACTCGCCTGTGGGTCTCCGGGAAAAACCGTCCAGGTGCCGAAAGGTTTAAAAGGAGAGCACTTTGCTCCTGATTGGATATCTATGGTCTTCTTTGGTTCCGTTCCTATTGTTGTTGCTAGAAAAAAGTTGTTTCTAAGAAAATAGTCATTAGTTGTTGGAAATATATTACCAGACGCTCTTAAATCAATTATTTGATTAGGGACAGAATTAAGGGAATCATAGATATGACCGCTCAATGTAACAATGCCAGCAGGAGTAAGAACAAAATTTAGTGTAGTATTTATCGAAATATTTTGACTGAGAGCAACTGCTGAAAAAAAGTTACTTCCAGAAGGAGGTGTTATTTGGACATTACAGATTCCTCCAGAAATTAAAAGCGTATAATCGCCTGAGCTGTCTGTTGTCGTACTATCTAAATTAGTATCATTAACACTTACTGTTACACCAGTAATTGCAGTTCCTGATGAATCTTGAACATGTCCCGAAAGAGTAAAGGTCGATATTGTTGTGATTGATTAAAAATATTATTGCCTATTAACTTAGGAATATTTAAAGAGTGAACATCATTATTTAAAATAATGTAGGTCTTGTCATCCCAGACAAATCCATTAGAAAGAGCATTGAAAAAAACAATAATATGAATTGCTTTGAGATTTGTTAAGGGGGAGAATAAACTTTTGAAAGAAAACTCCTGCTCTGGCTCGGACATATAACAATCTTACAATAGTAGGAAGACTTGTTCAATTACATGCCGTCTCTACATCTCCGTGTGGATGATGCCGACTGTTTGTTCATCTTTCTCCGAAGCATTAGTCGCAACTTTTCTTGCGCTTTCCTCATGATAGACAGGAAGTGTAAACACAAACATCGCACCCTTACCACGGCCCTCTGATGCAACAGTGATAGTCCCTCCATGCAACTGAATAATCGAACGAGAAATATAGAGACCAAGCCCTGTACCTTGAATTGAACGATCAGAAATATAAGAACCAGCAACTAGACCAAACTTCTGGAACAACTTAGAGATATCCTCAGGAGCAATACCAGTCCCAGTATCTTTCACCGTCGTCTCGACCATGTCTCCCTTTTGGGCAAAAGAAACAGTTACCGTCCCATCCTTTGGCGTAAACTTGAGAGAATTCCCAATCAGATTAAAAAGAACTTCTTTAATCTTATCCGAATCAGCCAACACAGGAGGAAGAGACTCAACTTTATTGAGTTGCAGCATCACACCAAGCTCTTGAGCGTGAGGCATCACCTCATCAAAAACTTCTTGCACCAATTGCTCCATCGCAACTGCTCCCACTTCTATCGTAATCCGTCCTGAGTCGATGCGGGAAACATTGAGCATGTCACTGACGAGGCGTATCAACCGATCTGAGGAATTATAAGCACGTTGCAGATAAAATTTTTGTTTTTCGGTCAGCTCTCCACCGCGACCATCAAGAGACATCCAAAGATATGATTTGATCGCTGTCATTGGAGTACGAAGTTCGTGCGAGGCAACTGAGACAAATTCATCTTTGAGTCGATCTAATTCCTGAAGCCTTATATTTTGTGATTGAACTTCGTTGTACAATAAACTGTTATCAAGCGCGATACCAATAATCTCAACAAGGCGATTAATAAGATCTCTGGTATATTCAGAAATTTTTTGCTCTTCATCAGCCAGCGCGATAACCATCACACCGATCAACTCACCCCGGACGATCAGTGGAAAAACAAAAACTGATTTTACTTGTTGGAGCGCTTGCTGAATTGGTGAATTGGCGAGTATCTCTTTTGATAATAAAACATTCTCCAAAGTGGTGGAGGATTTTTTGGTTAAATCATTTACTGCTTGAATGAGAAGATTTTCTGTCTGAGTGAGAGATAATTCTGTGAGGTAGGGGATTGAGATATTTTTGGATGTTTCGGAAAAGGCAATTCTTTTGAGGACTTTTTGTTCTTTGTCATGAAGAAAAAGGGCAACGATTTCAAAACCTGCTTCATTGACTAAAAGAGAAGTGACAAGTTGGGCGATTTCATTGGCGTGGGTAATTGAGTTGAGGATAATTTCATTGATTTTTTGTAGAAGAGAGAGGGTTTTATTGCGTTCGGCAAGTTCAGCACCTTTTTTGTACATTTCTTGATTGATATGTTCAGCATCGTTGGATGGAGAAGTTGTTTTTGGAGATAATAGGCTGATAAATTTTTTGAACATGGATGAGTTAACAAAAACTATTCTATCAATAGAGTAGCACTATAAAGATCCTATCTCAAGATCTCTGGGAGTTCATTGTTTGGAATTTTTGTCTTTATCTCACGTACTGCTTCTTTACAAACTTCAATTGAAGCCTGGCCAAACAGTTTTGCGTATTGTTTTACCAAATCGGTGAGGACTCCTTTCTCGTTACCATTGATCTTGACATTGCCGGAATTGCTAACCTCAAGTCCTGCAATCTTTTTTGCTTGTTCTAACGCAATAGGACCAATAATCGCTTCTTGGTTTTTAATAATTTTTTCCGCCACTTGTGCAAATATATCCATAAAAATGTATGTTAGGAGTCTTTCGCATCCATACTGGAAATACCAAACCCCATTGCAAACATTGCTGCAACAAAAAAGAGGTCAATAGGATGTCCACCATAGTATGTGCCCAAAGTAGTTGTATAAGAAAATGAAAAATCTGCAAGAAACATTAATACAAAACCAAACAGAACAATAATTATGGGTAACTTATATTTACCTCCAAGGTATTTTAAAGAAAGTCCATACACAAGAAATGCAATCGTTATAATAATGACATCCCCAATAGGGTAGACAAAATCAAAAAACACTTTTAAAAGATTACCGCCAGCTGTAATAGATCCGCCACGAGCAACTTTCACTAATAAATAATATGAAACAGCAATAGAAATTATTGGCAAGACAATTAAATATAACTGTCCTATCTTCCTTTTTAAACCGTACTTAACACCAGTAGCTTGAGATAAATAAATAATTCCAGTGATCCAAAGAGGTAATGCGAGAGTAAAAAAAACATCTGCTAGAGACGGATAGGGGATATTACTATTTAAGAAAAAAACATAATATGAAAAAACAAAATTCCCTACAGCCCAAGTAAATATCCCTAAAGATAAAAAAACGATTCCTTTTCCTACAGCACTTTTAAAATAACCCCAATGTTTTGCCGTAAGTAATCCTAAGATACCGCCAAAGAGAGCAATAAGATCTATCGAAAGTCCCCAAAATTTGTTAACTTGAAGATTTTTGACACCTGATAGATATAATCCACTCCACAAGATAAACATTATAACTAAGCACCCCAGAAGAAAAGAATTTTTTGGATTTAGTCTCATATTTATTGTTGAAAAATAGTATCCATTATTAAATATACTCTGCTTGTATTGTTTGTCAATATGACACTAATATGTTATTCTTTTGCAAAATCTATTGCTGTAAATTTTGTTTTAAATCCGATCCTTTGATAAAACTTGTGGGGATAGTGTCCTGCTTCAGTTGCTAAAAAATGATAATTATGCCCTTTTTCTATCGACTTTTTGACACAATGTAATGTTGCTAATCTTCCAAACCCTTGTCCACGAACGTGACGTACAGATCCAACATTCGATATATAACCCGCGTCTTCATAGTTTGTTAACGCCGAAACTGCAACAGGTTCTTGATTTTTATAGAAAATAAAACACTCCACCCTCTGAGATTGATGATAGTTATACCATGAATCAGAAATAATTTTTAAATAACCTTCACCGAATTCTCCATAAGGATTTTGCGGATCATCTTTTTGATAGCATTTATTAAAAATATCTAAAAATATCTCGAGCTCTTGATCACTACTAACACTTATTACTTTATAATCTGCTGGTAAATGTACTGATGCTTGCTCATAAAACATCCAAGAATCCTCATAAGATATTTTGTATCCTTTTCTCGTTAACAATTCCTTAAGAGGATATAATTCTGGTTTGTCTTCAAAATATATTGATGGAATTCTTTTCAGCTTGATAAATGCTTGTGCTAAATTATCGATTTCTTGTTCAGACATTACTCTTTTTACTAAGGCAAAATTCCAATAAGTTGCTTCGTCAGCTTGACAAAATGTAAGAATTGACTCATTGAATTTGGTTAACTTATCAAATATAATTCCAGATTGCATATGTAAATATGTGTCTAAAAACTCTGCATTTGTCATCTTTTTTTGTTTATTAACTGTAAGATATAATCAGGGCTTTCTTTAATAAAAGTATCCCATTCACTTTTTTTTCGTTGAACTGTCGGTATATGAAACTTCGTTATTGCGTCACTAATACCATTCAAAAATCGATCAATATGCTCATCAGTATGACTTGCATTAATCGATGCTCGAAGGCGTGCCTTTCCAGGAGCAACTGCCGGAACAGTCACCGCACTACACAAAATACCATAGTCATATAAAAACTCTTCCAATTCATATGCTTTTTTTTCAACATAAACCATAATTGGAATAATTTGAGAGAACCTCAAGGGAAAATCAATCCCTAAATCAAAAAGTCCTTTAATCATACGATAAACATTTTTCCATAATCTCACGCGAAGCGCCTCTTCTCTTTCTGCAATTTTTATTGCTGCAATGAGTCCTGCTGCAACACTTGCTGGCAAACTGGAGGTAAAGTAATAAGTCGATGTATTTATTTTGAGCATATCTACGATTTCTTTCTTTGCAGAGACAAATCCACCTAAACCACCAAACGCTTTACTTAAGGTGCCCATGAGAAAATCAATTTCATTTGATACGCCAAAATGTTCAGCAGCACCACGACCTCTTTTTCCATAGACACCACTTCCATGTGCATCGTCAATCATGACAGCTGCCTGATATTCATTTGCTAGTTTGGTAATCTGATCCAGTGGAGCAAGATCACCATCCATACTAAAAACACTATCAGTAATAATAAATAAATTTGATTTTTTATGTTCTTCTAATTTTTCTTCAAGGCTTTTCATGTCATTATGCAAATACCGAACATGCTTAGCTCGAGATAACTTTACTCCCATTTGAATACTTCTATGATTTAATTGATCTCCAATTATGACTGTTTCAGTGCCACGGTTGGCTTTTTGATAGAAGAGTTCCATGTAGAAATTAATGTCAGTAATTGCGGAAATTACTCCAACGTTTGCCAAAAGTCCCGTTGCAAAAATTATCGTATCTTCTTTTTCTTTATAATCTGAAAGTGTTTGTTCAAGTTCTTCAAGAATTCTTAAATTGCCTCCTAATTTTCGTGATTCTGAGGTACCATTACTAAATTTAATAAGTGCAGCTTTTGAAGCCTCAATAACTTCTGGGCGCATGCTGAGGCCTAAATAATTATTGGAACAAAAGCTCACAAAAACTTTATTATTGATTCGTAATTCAGGGGAGGCGAGCTGATCAAGAAGAACATCGGGATGGGCCAAATTCTTTTCATATAACTAACGATAATTTTCAATTAAGTCTTTTACTATTGGTTTCATAGGTATGTACCGATGACAAACTTCTGAGATTCTCCATTGCTGGAGATTGGGATTAAAATAACAAAGATGTTAAGTCCGATAGTAATTAGATTATATATCTCTACACCTTTTTTTACAATAGGGATTTTTACAGTTTACACTTTTTTCTGAGGTAATCTATAGAAACCACATACGCCAAACGCTATAAAAGACAAAGCAATAGTATAAAAGAAATCTCCCCAATTCCCATTGTAATAATTATTTGTTGCTAACAATGGATAATAGACCGCAACTGAAATATAGATAAAAATAAAACCAATTAATAAAGAATACATCGGTAGCTTATATCTCCCGCCAAAAAAACCAAAAGACAAGCCAAAAATGACAAGTGATAATGCCAACATAACAATAAGAACAAATGCATAACCAACGTTAAGAATCATTTTTGGGAAAAAAGGTCCCCGAAACAATCCATAATCTTTCATAAAAAAAGTAATAAGAACGAGAGAAAGTAGAGCAACGATTGTTGGACTTAGAATGAAAAAAAGTTTTCTATACTTACCAAACGTACTATATCTTGTCCCTGCCGCTCTGGACAAATAAAATATTCCTATTGCCCATAAATAGAAACTTGAGAAAAACCCAATATCGGCAAGCGACGGATAGGGATGCTGTGTGGCGGTAAAAAGATCGTTATAGGAGAGATATGCATTACCCATTCCCCAGCAGACTAACCCACTTGCAAGACATGTTAAAGCTTTTCCCAAAGAATTTTTCAAAAATCCCCAGGACTTTGCGATATACAAACCAACAAATCCTCCATAAAGAGGAAGTATACTGAGAGATACATTAAAAAGATCATTCCATAAGCCTTTTGTTAAAGTACTCATTTGTATACATATCCAAAAAAACAGATGAAAAATAATATAACCTAGCAATATCTTCTGAAATATATTTATTTTTTTTGCTTGATATACTCTCTCTACAAGTGGACGCAATTTATCCAATTCTTTGGTATCTTGCAAGAACTGTTCAAGTTGATTCCATAAATTGGTAATTGGATCCCAATATTGCAACTCATAACATTTTTTAAAAATATAGATAATATTATCTGTTTCTTGTCGTATAAAAGGAGAAAATCTGCTCGCATCTTTTTGGTAATTTGATAATAATGCTTCATAATATTTTGCTACCTGTAAATACATAAATGAATCATGCATCTTTTTCCGGGCAAAAATTTTTATCAAGGGATGCATGCTGTATCGATCAGGACTTGATTCTTGAATAAAGGAAATTCTTCTAAGCTCAATCATAATGGATTCCATTGTCTCTAGAGGCAGTTTGTTGATAAAGGTAACTGCCTCAAGTGAAAAGTCTTTCCCTTCAAAAACACCTAATGAAATAAAAACATTTCTTGCTTGCTGATCTAAAGCTTTATAACCAATAGTAATTGCTCGAAACAAATTTTTGTCCTCATATGTTAAACGTTGCAAATCAATAGGCGCCTCCTCAAGTTTCTGAAGATAGGCCTCAAAAGACATATGCGCTGTCCTAATATACGTAGAAACTATATGCGCTGCTATATGGACAGCTAAAGGTAGATAACCCAACCTCTCACCAACTGCAAAAATTGTTTCTTGATGTTTCTTTACATAATTTTTATCAAATATTTTTTCAAAAAGTTTAAATGTTTCTTCTTGTGTAAATGCTGGCACAAGAATAGCTCGATAGTGAATCGCAATATTACGAAGATTTTCTTGTGAGGTAATAATAACAGAGCAAGAAGAATTATTCGGCAATAAGAGTGATATAGTATCATGGCTTGTAACATTATCCAAAATAAGAAGAATTTTCTTTTCAGAGAGAAGTGTCCTGACGATAGAAGCACGCACTTGTGTATCCTTGATAGAACGAATATCACGACCATATAACGATGCAATAGATAATAAAATATCCATGATATTTGATGAATCGACTTTATACCACAATACTCCATCAGGGAATTTGTTTCGGAAACGATGTCCTAGTTTGATTGCTAATGCTGTTTTCCCAACACCAGGGGAACCATACAAGAGGAATACTTTACGTTTTTTTATCTCTTTTTCCACCTGATTCACAAGATCATCTCTTCCTGTAAAATGGACGATCTCGCTTGGTACTTGAAAGGGCACTGCAAATTGACTGAGGTGAAGCTCTCTTACTTCTTTTTTCGTTAGATATCCCATCCCTGCCGATTCCAAGATATCATTTGCTTCGTTAATGGTCTTAAGCGCTTCTTTTTCAGAAAAAATTTGAATTATTGTAAGCACAAGGTGTCGACTCGATGGAACTCGGCTCCCTTTTTGCCAATGGGAGAAGATACTATCTTCATAGTAATATCCTTTTTCCGAAAGAACATTGCCAAAAGCCGTAAAGGTTTCAAACTCCGCACGAAGCCTATATTTCTTAAAAAGCTCTGCAAATGATTTCATAATTTGCATATTGTATCAAATAATTCCGTCAACTTTCCTGACAGCTGTGTCATTCAGTTCTTGTTGCTCCTGCGTTACCATACAACGATTATGAGAGAGCGTCTAGAAGCAGTTCTTGGAAACCATAGCATCTATCAAGCTCGAAGAGGGGAATATGAAACAGGACAAAAAATTCCCTTTAGAGTTTCTCCAAAGCCGTTGGAAATGAGTAGTGAGCAGGGAAAAGAAATTCAAGCAATAGGAAATGACATTACGAGCTATTTTTTTGCAGCTGATCAATTATATAGATCTGATGAGCGCGTCAGAGATCTTCTTAACACCGGAAAACCGGAAATATTTCTTACTGAGAAGCCGGCTGATTATTTATTTATCAGACCGGATCTTGTTATTACACCCAATGGATTTACAATTTGTGAAATAGAAACATCCGCCTTTGGTCTTGGCCTAGCCGAAATAGTAAACCGTGGGTATAGACAAAAAGGATTTGAAACACTTGTTGGTGATACAACACTTTCTACGTATGTACAAAAGCTAACACCGGCAGAAGGAACGCTGGTCTATAGTCAAAAAACCAAATCGTATGCCGGACAAATGACATTTCTTGCGGAGAATGTTTTCTCAGGAGAGAAGAGAGCTTGGCATGCAAAGAAAGCAGACTCTGACAACCAAAATACTTTGTATCGCGGTTTTTATTTAAATGAATATCTTGAAGATCCTTCTATAAAGGTACTCTTGGATCAACAAATTGCTACAGGCAATCAGCTTCTTCCTTCTCCTACACCGCATATGGAAGAAAAAGCGCTTCTCTCTTTTGTCTGGGATCGTCGTTTTGAAAAATATTTCCAAAAAGAGCTAGGAGATGGAGCATTCAATCATTTACGAGATGTTATACCCCTCACATGGATTGTAGGCCAAGAACAGCATGTTGCGGTTTCTTTACCCGAAGGAATAAAACATGCTAGCGAGCTTGCCAGCTTATCCAGAGCAAAAAGAGCATTTGTTTTGAAGTCATCTGGTTTCGGAACGCAGAGTTCTTGGGCTGAAGGTGTACATTTTTTGCATGAAAAATCTGCTGAGGGAGCACGATCACTTTTAAACCAAGCGCAAAACGATCAATCAGGACTACATGTCATTCAAGCATTTCATAGAGGAATAAAAGTACCAATGGAGTATCAAGACGCTAAGGGAGAAAACACACCAATGATGGCAAAAGTACGACTTACTCCATATTTTTCTCTTGCCGCAGGACACGAAGGAAAACTTATTGCAATCAAAGCGACAGGATGCGAAAAAACCGATTTTCTTCATGCTTCATCAAGCAGCATTAATACAGCAGTTAGTTCTGTTTGATTTCTCTTTGTAAAATATTTTGTCAACTTTCCTGACAGTTTTGTCATTCCATATCTTTGCTTTCTTAAGTAGTATTTACTTTAAAAGCATGAAAGAGGGAGCAATACTACCACAAAATAAATTAGAAAATAATACTGTTGTTGTCGGAGCAGGTGCTCTTGGTCTGATTGTTGCAAAAAAATTAACAGACCTTGGGCAAATAGTTACTCTCTTAGAAACTGCACCTACTGTTGCTGATGGTCCCTCAATTAAAAACCATGGATGGCTCCATAGAGGAAGTGTCCATTCTCTTTCTGTTTCGGATCCTGAAAAAAAACAAGCTGTTGTTAACAAAATTACCTATGGACATGAATATATTAAAAATTATGCCCGTGAGTGTATTGAAGAACCTTTACATCCTATCTATGCAGTGACGCAAGATCCTCTTCTTGCATTACGAGCTGTTGATACCTGGGAACGTTTGGAAGTCGCCTATAAAGAGATTAAACCTGATAAGTTTTTCCAAAAAGAGCCTGATATTAATCCAGATCTTGTCCAATATGTATTTCAGACAGCCGATTTGAAAATAAATAATAGAATGCTCTATCAAAAACTTCTTACTGATATCCAAAGAAACGGTGGTAAGTATCTAAATAATGCACAATATCATCATACTGGAGAAAAAAGTATTGAAGTCAACTCAAATGGCAGACAATATACCATTGATGCTGAAAATTTTATCTACTGTACTGGAGCTAACTTAGGCGAATCTTATCAAGGACTTACAGATACAAAACTTAATATGGTTTTTTGGAAAAGTCATTTGATACTTCTACCTCGGTTTACACAACAGAGTGTTGTTTCGCTTGACCGTAATCAAGCAATTACAATTACGCATGGAGATTATGCTATTACCAATCGCTCATATGATGAAAAACAAGTTGATACTCCCGATAATGTTGTTTTACAAGAGGAAATTGATGCAACATTTGACACGCTAAGTACTATGTACCCAAAAGTCAAAGAACTCAGAGGGAGAGCAAAAGGAATTGCTTGTATTAAACCTGATATTGCAACAGATGTAACAGGAAGACATTCCGTAGATTCTCATATACTGGAACCTGTTAAGGGTCATGTGTTTGCACTCGCTGGAAAAATGACAGAAGCACCTTATGTTGCGGATACAATTCTCCATAAACTTTATACACCAGCCATGTTTCCTGATGTATCTTCACGACCAATTGATATTTTTACAAAAACGCAGCAGTAATTTATCAAAAAATGATATCATAGAACATAATAATGGATGTAAAAAGTATTAAGCATGTACATTTAGGTTCTGGTTTAATTGGTATTGGTCGGAAATGGGGACATGTACAATCAACTATTCCTAATGAACAAGAAGTTTTTAATTTTTTGTCCTTTGCAGTTAAACTTGGCATCAGCTATTTTGATACTGCTCCTGCGTATGGAACAAGCGAAGAACGTCTTGCAAAATTTTTGACTTCACATGTTCAAGAACGAGAGAAACTTATCGTCGCTACTAAATTTGGTGAGCAGTGGAATACAGAAACAAATGAAGGATTTGTAGATCATTCTTATGAAGCATTAAAAAAAAGTTTTGATAGAAGTCTAGCTTTGTTAAAACAGATTGATCTTTTATATCTCCATAAAGCTCATATGCAAGCACTACAAAATCCCGATGTCCTGAAGGCTTTTGCTTATGCGAAGGAACGGGGGATAAAGCAGTTTGGCGCGAGTGTTTCAGATCTTGAATCAGCAGCATATGTTTTAAATAGTCCTTTGTATTCGGTTATTCAGTTTCCCTACAATAAAGAAAACCAAACATTTTCAAAAATCATCGATCAAGCAACAAAAAAAGGTAAAATTGTTGTTATTAATAGACCTTTTAATATGGGAAAAAACGCTGATGATAAGAGTGAAGCGTTTAGATTTATTTTGCAAAAAAAGTTTAACGGTTTTATTCTCACAGGAACAAAATCCATCAAGCATCTCCAAGAGAACTATACTGCTTTTAGAGAAGCTATAAATAATTTATAACCCTTTTTCTATTGACATTCCCTTTCTTATTCCTAATAATGGTTTCATTATGCACAAAAAAATTTTGCTTGTTGATGATGATCAATATATTCGTGAAGTTTATCTTGAGGTGTTACAAGATGCAGGATATGATGTTGATACTGGTATCAATGGAGAAGAAGGATTCGCTAAAATGCACCAAGGTGGCTATGATCTTATCCTTCTAGATATCATGATGCCAAAAGTTGATGGTATAGGTGTACTTGACAATTTAGCAAAAAATCCTCCTCAGCAAAAAA
>DASQPC010000016.1:0-23718 GCA_035644155.1 Candidatus Methylomirabilota bacterium | reverse complement strand
CTTTTTGCTGTATGGACAGCTAAAGCAAAGAGTTAAAAAAGGCTTAGCTTGACAACTCTGTAAATAATTGTTTATGCTAAGAATAACTATGGATCAGCAATCCCAACAAACAGTTCCGTCTCAGATGCCTAGCCCAACAGAAACGCCTGCAGCTGTCGCTTCACCAGTTACTACAGCGATGCCTCCTAATCCAGTAACTCCTCAGAAATCTTCAAAACTCGGTTTCTTGTTTGGTATCTTAGGGCTTATTATTGTTGTTGTAGTTGGAGTTGTTTTATACAAAGTTTATATGGGGAAATCGCAGCAATCTCTGTATAAAGATCAAACCGTGAATAAACAAACAAATACAACTATTCCTTCGCCAACACCTATCGTAAGTACTCCAAGCAGTGGTGATCCACAACTGGATCAACAAAATCAGACTGTTGATACTAGTATGAGTCAATTAAATACTGATATAAATAATGCTGATAAAGGATTACAAGATCAGCCAGTTAATCTTAGTCAATAATGAAACAAAAAATTATTATTTTGAGTTTATTTAGTTTGTTGGTAGCTTTTATAGTCTTACCTGCTTTTGCCCAAACAGGTTCTTTACGAGAAAAAATCCGTAATAGCTCAACTGCAGCCAATATGCCAGAGTACCAGCAGAATAAAACGCAAACAGTCACTACAAATTTAAAAGATCGAGCTGATCAAGAAATTACGCGTCGTTTGACATCTTTACAAAATCTCTTGACAAGAATTAGTGAATTTAAAAAGCTCTCAACTACACAGAAATCTTCACTGACTACACAAGTGCAGGCAGAGATTGCTGCGCTTACGACATTACAAGCAAAGATCAATGCCGATACAGATACACAAACACAACGTACCGATGTCCAATCAATAGTACAGTCCTATCGAGTTTATGCACTTTTTATTCCTCAAATGCAGATACTTGGTGCGGCTGATAGAATGCTTACTGTTACTGATAACTTCACAACCGAGGCAACAACACTACAAACGAAGATCGATCAAGCGAAAGCAGATGGGAAAGATGTCACAGAGTTACAACCATTATTAACAGATATACAAGCAAAAATAGCAGATGCCAAAAAGCAAGCACAAGCTGCTATTGATGCAGTAACACCACTTACTCCCGCTGGCTATCCGGGGAATGCTACGACACTACAAAGTGCAAGAAAGATGTTAGAAACTGGACGAAATGATCTTTTGTTAGCACAACAGGATATAAGAAAAATGTTTGTTATTTATGTACAATATCGGAAAAATATAACACCAAGTGCAAGTCTTAGTCCTCGTCCAAGTATTACCTGTATGCCTCGACCAAAATGTCTTGATGCGGTCCCTCATTGTATGATCGCGGAACCAGCAAATGGTTGGTGTCCAATGACCACAAAATCAACGAATACAGCGCAATAATAAACTAATCTGGCGAGACAGTTTGCAGAGTGATCTCTGCTATTTTTTTCTCAAGCAGGGGATACTTGGACAAATGTGGAAATATTTTCATTGCATCTTCTTTGGCTTGGTGAATAAGTTCTGTATCTGAAAAAGATGCGACTTTCAATTGGGGTATGCCGTGCTGTGCAGTTCCATACAAATTACCAGGACCCCGAAGTTTAAGATCAAGTTCTGCAAGTTCTGCTCCCGAATAAAGTGTTTCCATTCCTTTAAGCCGTTGTGAGTTGAGCGCATTTTTATTATCTGTAAAAAGAAGACAGTATGATTGTTTATCTCCTCTTCCTACGCGTCCTCGTAACTGATGTAATTGAGCAAGACCGAATCGTTCTGAGGCTTCAATGAGAATAATAGTTGCGTTAGGAACATCAATTCCAACTTCTACAACTGGTGTTGCAACTAATATCGCAAATTTTTTTTCTCTAAATTCTTGTAATACTTCATCTTTTTCTTTCGCTTTTAATTTCCCATGTAAGAGTCCTAGTTTGAGATCTTTGTAAACGTCTTTTTGTAATCGTTCATATTCTTGTTTGACTGCTTTAATTGTTTGCATAGTCTCAGAAGGTTCGATAAACGGACAAACAATAAATGCTTGTGAATTTGTTTCCATAATTTGTTTGCCGATCCATTCATAGGCAGCGTCTCTTTTTTCTGGAGGTACAATCCATGTTTTTACCTTTTTGCGACCTGTTGGCATTTCGTTGAGATAGGAGAGATCCAGATCTCCATACATTGTTAATGCAACAGTTCGAGGTATTGGTGTTGCAGTCATTGTCAGTAAGTGGGGATTTTTTCCTTTTTGTTTGATAAGTCCTCGTTGCTGGACACCGAAGCGTTGTTGTTCATCGATGATGACCAAACCAAGGTTTTTAAATATAACTTTGTCTGATAGCACTGCGTGAGTGCCGATAAGGATATCTAGATTTTCAGCATCATTCTTGAAAGAGATTTCTCGATTTCGTTTCACTTCGCTCGAAATGACAGATAATTTTTTACTTCCAGTTAGTAAATTAACTTTGACTGCTAATGGTGACAAAAATTTCTCAATTGATTTATAGTGTTGCTGTGCCAATATCTCTGTTGGTGCCATCAGCACTGATTGATAACCATTGAGATGTGCGACATACATTGCGATTGCGGCAACAACTGTTTTTCCACTTCCGACATCTCCTTGTAACAAACGATTCATTGGTTTATCTTTCGTAAGATCTTGAAGGATCTCCTCAATTGCTTTTTTTTGAGCTTTTGTTAAGGCAAATGGTAATGATGCAATTGCTGTATCGATTTCTTTTTTAAATTTTTCAGTTTCGTAAGGAATAACTTTTGTTTCTTTTTTCCATTCATAGCGTCTTTTTTGCGCAGCAAGTTGCATTAAGAAGAATTCGTCAAAAGCAAGCCTTGTTCTGGCTTTGTTGGCTGTCTCCAGATTTTTTGGAAAGTGAATTTCATTGATTGCCTCAGTCAGATTCATAAAATGATTTTCTTGAAGAATCATATGTGGCAGGTATTCGAGGAGCTCTGCTTGATTGTTTTGAAGGAGGTTATATATTTGTCGACGAAGCCATTTTGAAGAGATTCCTTGTGTCTCGGGATAAACAGGGATTAAGCGTCCTGTATGGATTGTATTCGTTTGATTATTATAAAAAATTTCATATTCAGGAGATTGTAGAGAGATTTTTTTACCAAAACGACCGACTCGTCCTGATGCAGAGATGGTACTGTTTGGCAAAATAGTTCTTGTTAAGAAGGGTTGATTAAACCATGTCAGTTCAATACTGCCTGTATGATCAACCACAGTTGCTTTTTGCATTGTTTTGATTCTTCCACCTCGTATATAGTTGGTTTTCATATCAATTACTTGTCCTTGGATGGTTACTGTTTCTCCTGGTTGAATCTTGCTGATTTTAGAAATAATGGAATAGTCTTCATAACGGCTGGGGAGGTGCAGTAGAAAATCCTGAAAGGTAGTGATGTTAAGTTTTTCAAGCCTGCCAGCATACATTTTGAAGATACGTCCGCCTTGAGTAATTGGTGAATTTAAATTCATAGTTATTTATTGTGTCATTCCGAATTTATTTCGGAATGACATTATAAGATTCAATTTTATTGAAGAAGCGCAAGGTATGGCAAAAATGATGCGATGATGAGCGCAAGGGATGCGATGATAACGATAACTTTCCAAATCCAACTTCTTTTTCGAATAGCGTCCATAAATGTATATTTAGTATCAAGAATGTACTACTTTAACAAATCTTCTTTTACCGATTCTTACTAAAGCTTCTTTATTCTCCATTAATGATGAGATCAAGCTATTTGGATCTGTAATTTGTTTATCGTTTACACTTACACCGCCTTGAGTAATTAGCCTTTTAGCATCAGATTTACTTTCTGCTAAATGCGTTTCAAGTAAAGCGTCAACAAGAGTTGCGTCTGCTGTTTTAATATATATTATTGGTACATCCTGAGGAAGTTCTTTCTTTTGTACGCTTTTTTCAAAATTTTCCGCGGCTTTCTCTGCTTCCTCTTTATTATTAAGTTGTTGTACGATTTCAAACGCTAACCTTTTTTTATATGGCATTGGGTTTTCTCCTGTTTTAAGTTTGTTTGCAATATTTTTTATTTCTTCTGTTGATATGTCTGTTAAGTATTCAAGACCTTTGATAATAATATCATCGCCAAGTGCCATGATTGCTCCAAACAATTTTTCTGGTTTATCGGTTAATCCAATTACATTACCTTCAGTCTTTCCAATTTTTCGTCCTTGGGAATCAGCTAATAGTGGCGTAGTCATAACAAATTTTTCTTTATTGAGGTAATCTTTTACTAATTGTCTTCCGACAAGCATATTAAATAGCTGATCGCTTCCGCCGAGTTCTAAATCAACTTCCATTGCAACTGAATCATATCCTTGTAGTACTGGATAAATAAATTCTCTCATGTTAATCGATTGGTTTTGTTTTAAGCGTTCTTGAAAAAGATCTCGTTCAATCAATTGTTGCAATGATAAGTGACCAAGAATTTCAAGAATATCTTTAAGCCCAAGTTTATTGAGCCACTCACCGTTATAGAGAATTTTTACAGCATTTTTTCCTTCAAATCGGACTATTTTATTTGCTTGCATGACGTAATTTTTAGCATTTTCCCGTAATTCTTCTCTTGTGAAGAATTTTTCTCTCGCTTTTAACTTTCCTGATGGATCTCCAGCTTGACCTGTTCCGTCACCAATAAGAAAAATAACTTCATGACCAAGATCTTGCCATTGGCGAAGTTTCCTGAATCCTACCATATGACCAATATGAAGTTGTGCGCCAGTAGGATCAAAACCCTGATAAAGTTTTAGTTTTTTTCCCGCAAGAAGCAGCTTTTCTAAATCTCCTTTGGAGGGATATATTGTATCAACTCCTCGAGTTAATAATTTTTCGATTTTATCCATAGGGTGAGTATAGCATAATTTTTTTTAAATTTGCTATAATAAGGTACTCCTATGGATTATAAATCTCTACGACGACGACGAAGGATGACGCAGGGCTTGCGCGGGGATGTTTCAAAAATATTTGTAATAAGCAAGCTTTTAAAATATGCATTTTTTTGTTTGGTTGCTCTTGTTATTGCAACACCGTTTCTTTTTTTGTGGTATAGCCGTGATCTTCCAACGCCTGGAAAGCTTGTTGTTTCAAAGTATAAAGACGCTACAAGAATTTATGATAGAAAAGGTACGCTCCTCTATTCTGTCTATCAAGATGAAAATAGAACGTATGTCAAGCTTGATCAGATTCCAAAATATTTGCAAGAAGGAACGATTTCAATTGAGGACAAAGATTTTTATCAGAATAAAGGATTTTCTCCGGTTGGTTATGTCCGTGTTGCCAAAAATGCGCTTATGGGACATGGGCTAGCCGGCGCATCAACGATTAGTCAACAGCTTGTTAAAAATGTTCTGCTTAGCAATGAACGAAGTCTTCCTCGTAAAATTAAAGAACTGATTCTCTCAATCCAAGTAAATCAAACATATACCAAAGATCAGATTTTGGAAATGTATCTGAACAACATTCCTTATGGAGGTTCAGCAATTGGTGTTGAAGCAGCATCTGAGACTTACTTTGGCAAGAAAGTAAAAGATCTTGATCTTGCTGAGTCTGCTTTCCTTGCTGGGTTACCGCAGAGTCCAAGCGTTTATTCACCATTTAGTGGGAATAAATATTATATAGATCGTACGCAAGCTGTCCTTAAGCGTATGAATGAAGATGGAAAGATTACTAAAGATCAGCAAGCAAAAGCATTAACTGAGATTACGAATGTTTCTTTCAAGCGAGAGAATACAAGCGGTATTAAAGCGCCTCATTTTGTGATGTATGTTAAAGAACTGCTTGCTAAGCAATTTGGTGAGCAAACGGTGACAACAGGGGGTCTGCAAGTTACTACCTCTCTTGATTATGATATCCAACAAAAAGCAGAGGAAGTTGTCAAAGATGAAGTCGATAAGCTGAAAGTATATAAAGTGAGCAATGGCGCGGCTATTGTTGCTGATCCAAAGACTGGGGAAATCTTGGCAATGGTTGGGAGTAAAGATTATTTTGATCGTGAGAATGATGGAAATTTTAATGTGGCTGTTTCAAATAATCGTCAACCAGGATCTTCGCTTAAGCCTGTGATGTATGCGACTGCTTTTGAAAAAGGCTACACACCGGCAACGCTTATCATGGATACTAAAACAGATTTTCCAACCCCTGATTCAACTGATGCAAAAGTCTACACGCCGGTTAATTATGATGGAAGGTTTCATGGTCCAGTCCAAGTACGATTTGCTCTTGGCAATTCTCTTAATATTCCGGCTGTAAAGATGCTTGCGATAGTTGGTATTAAACCTGTCATGCAAAAAGCCTATGATATGGGTATTGAGAATTGGCAGCCGACCAAAGAAAATCTTTCAAGTGTTGGATTATCTCTCGTTCTTGGAGGACGTGCAACGTCACTTTTAAATGAGATCACTGCATACAGCGTTTTTGCAGATAAAGGTGTCAGGCAAGACCCCGTGACTATTTTGAAAGTCACTGACAAGGATGGACATGTTTTGTATGAACACAAAAAAATAGAAGGCAAACAAGTCCTTTCTCCAGAAGTTTCATTTTTGATCTCCCATATTCTTCTTGATAATAATGCCCGCACGATGGAGTTTGGTCCAAATTCTTATCTTGTTATTCCGGGCAAAACTGTTTCCGTAAAAACAGGAACAACTGATGAAAAACGCGATAACTGGACATTTGGGTATACTTCTTCATATGTTGTCGGTGTATGGGTTGGTAACAACGATAATACCCCAATGAATCAAGCAATTGCCTCAGGTATTACTGGTGCTTCACCAATTTGGAATAAAATCATGACTTTTGTTTTGAAAGGCAAGCCAGATGAGCCGCCACAAAAGCCAGATAATGTTGTGGCACTCCAAATTGATGCTTTTGCGGGAGGACTTCCTCATGGCGGACAACCAACACGTTCAGAATATTTTATCAAAGGTACAGAGCCAACGAGTGAATCGCCTATCTATAAAAGTAAAGACGGTCAAAATTATTTAGTGTTTCAGGAAAACGATCCTGTCTCAACAGATGGACAAAATCGTTGGCAAAAAGGGATTGATGATTGGTTAAATATCGATCATAAGGATGACAAGCTGTATCATCCCCCAGATGATCTTTTGAAGAAAAACAGCGATACGCCCACGCCTACTCCTCAAGTGCAAGGAGCAGAGGTAACTCCGACGGATACACCAACGCCCACCCCTTAGACAAAAATCTCTAATTGATAGAGTTTGACATCTTGTACAGAATTATGAAAAAGTTTATTTTAACTGTATGTTAACGCAAGATGATTTACAGCTAATAAGAAATATGATGCGGGAAGAAATTGGAGTAGAAGCAAAAAGGACAAGACACGATATTACTACTGTTGGCGTACATCTGGAAAGCAGAATGTTTAGACTGGAAAATCAATTAAAAGATGTTGAAATCACTACAACAAAGATTGAAAATGAATTAAAGCAAGCACATGAAGATATAAAGGTTCTAAATAAAAAAATAGAAACTGTTGATATGAAGGTAGAGACATTTAATGTGAAGTTTGATGAAAAAATTGCAGGATTATCTCATGATATGGCAGATGGGTTTCAACTTGTTATTAATACTATAGATGAACTTAATACAGGACGAGACAAAAGAATAAAAAGGTTAGAAGATCATGTTGGAGTTCCTCAGTAATTCATTTCTTCTACAGATAAGCATAACTCTGCTTCTCTTTATTTTTCTCTATCCTGTGGGTTTTGTTGGTCTCTCAATACTCTTTGAAACACTTCACCAACTTCTACAAGGCGTTTAGCAGCATCGATAATTTCAACGGGGTCTTGTGTGCAAGCTGATGGTGATGGATTGGGAATAGCACACAAGCACGTTATATTCGATTTGCTTCCTCAAGCAGTACGGATACTTGCTCCTGATCAATCAAATCGTACACAAAAAGCTTTTCGAGAATCTGGAGAACAAATCGTTTGGGAACAAACAAAAAAGATTCTATAATCAGTTCATTCCTTCAACCTTGCATTATATTTTTCTTTGAGGGAGTTAAGGATTTTCATCCTGACAGGAACCACGTCGTCGCTGGTTAGATTCTTTTGATAGCTCTGATAGATGATGTGGAATGTTCTTGTTTCTTCATATTTATCCAAAAGAGAAACTTTTTTAATAAGAGTACTTTGTTTTTGAATCAGTTCAATCAAGTCCCCTGTTAAAATAGTTGCTGGTGCAACAATTGCTAGATCCTCAATAACACTTGGATATTTACTGAGCGGTTGATATGCTTTCTTTCGAGTCGCATGTTTGAGTAAGAGTTGGAAATCTAATTCAAAGTCGATTGTTTCACTATCAAGTATTTCTATATCTCCAAGTTTTTCCTTATCAAAAAAGACCGTTGCTCCGTCTCCTCCCTTTTCAAGTGGCTTAAAGACAAGATTTTTGATCCCAAGTTCAATGAGCAGTTGCTCGATAAGGCCTTTTACCTCATAAAAAGAAATTGCAGATTTTTTTATCACTCCTGCAAATCTCAAAAGCTCGTTTGGTAAATTATTTTGTCTTTTGTGGTAGACGTTAGCAATTTCAAAAATTTTTATTTCAGGATGATTTTTATTTTTGGAAACAACTTGTAAAAGACTTGGCACCAATGTTCGTCTCATGTAGACCATATCTTCTGATAAGGGATTTTGGATAGTAACTGCATCTTCAAGTGGTCCTTCAAAAAGCGTTTCTGAAACCATGGGATAGGTATAGACTTCAGTAAATCCCCAATATTTAAGTGTATCTTTCGCCATATCTTCCCAAGAAAAAGGATTGGTGTCATCGTTGATAATCGCAGCAGTATTGAGCGGTGGAAGACTGTTTGGAATATTATGATAACCATAAATTCGCGCAATCTCTTCGATAATATCTTCAGGCATTTGGATATCTTTTGTCCGGAAAGATGGCGGTCGGGCTATAAGATTGCTATTTTCTATTTTGACTTCAAAACCAAGTTGAAAAAGCATGTCCGCAGCTTTTTTAAGAGGAATAACAACACCAATAAGATTATTAATTTTTGTTTCCGTAACAATAATTGTTGGGATTTTTTGTTTGTTTGGATAGATATCAATAATGTCTGAAACAACTTTGCCATCAGCAATTTTTTCAAACAACTGAATACCATACAATAATGCATCCATTGCTAATTCTGGATCAATTGCCTTTTCATTGATGACTGTTGCTTCAGAACGAATACCTGTCGACATTGATGTTTTGCGGATATGCCCTGCCTCATTATTATCGATAAAAAATAAAATCCTTTTTGTTTGATTTGTGACAACGCTCTTCTCAAGCCCCATGATACCAAGAAGATCTACTACCTCTCCTTTATCATTGGTTGCAACAATATCTCCACCGGGGAGTTTATATATTTTTTTATCAAGCGTTATAATTTCTTCTCCAGGTTTTGATTCGCGGATAGTAAGAGTTTTGGTTGCAAGTCTATCATAATCAAAGACGTGAGTTGGATGTCCAATAACCCGCATCACATAATTAGTAACATCAATCAGATTACTCAGACTTCTAATATCTGTTGATTCTAATCTCTCTTTGATAATTTTTGAAGATTGGTTTGCAGTCACTTCCATGACAACTGCACAGATGCGATTTACAAGTTTTTCATTATTTTTTATGGTGATTGTTTCTATAACTTTTATCTGTTTTGGGTGTACGATTTTTGGAGCGACAAAACGAGCTTGCATATTATTTTCAGAAAGAATAGCTGCTGTTTCTCTAGCAAGACCAGTGAGTGACATAAGATCAGGTCTATTGGTTGTCACTTCAATATCGTAGAGAAAATCGTTTTTATACTTTTCAATTCGCTCGACAGAAACACTTGTCAGAGAAAGTTTCTCTGCAATTTGTTTTGGCGTTGCATCAGTTTTGAGATATTCACGCAACCAGGAATCAAGGATTTTTATATTCATATTAAAATTGTTTCAAAAAATCTAAATCGTTGCTATACAACAATCGTAAATCATCAATTTCTATTCCTTCCTTCATCATTAATACTCGCTCTACTCCCCAGCCAAAAGCAAACCCTGTGTATTTTTCTGGATTGACTCCTCCATTTTTCAAAACATTTGGATGAACCATCCCTGCTCCTCCTAGTTCGAGCCAACCTTCTTTACACAATTTACATCCCTTGCCTTCGCAAACGCCGCAAGAAATATCAACTTCAAATGACGGCTCGGTGAATTGAAAATGATATGGACGAATACGTGATTTTCTTTTTTTTCCAAAATATGATTTTACAAAATAATCCAATGTTCCTTTCAAATGTCTGATTGAAATATTCTCATCAACAACCAAACCTTCAAATTGATGAAACATTGGCGCATGGCTCACATCTGATTGTCGTCTATAACATTTGGCTATGTTAAGCATTTTGATTGGTATTTCTTCTTTTTCAAGTTCTCGTACTTGTCCTGAAGATGTATGCGGTGTCAAGACAACCGGGCCCTTCTTAGTATCTGGTTTTTGTTTGATAAAAAATGTTTCCCAATCGTCTCGTGCCGGATGATTGTCTGGGAAATTAAGTGAGGTAAATGCATACCAATCCCATTCTACTTCCGGATGACGCACTCTCGCAAAACCAATTCGTTCAAAAATTTCTGTAATATCTCTAATTGCTTGAGTTACCAAATGTAAATGCCCAAGAGGCGGTCTAATGCCTGGTTCGGTGACATCAAGCGTAGTAGTCTGTATTTTTTTCTTGCCAATTTCATTCTCTCTTTGTTTGATGGTATCTTCAAGAATACGTTTGACTTCATTGGCAATCCGACCAACTTCCGGGCGATCTTCAAGAGCAACTTTTGGCAAATTTTTCAAAAGTTGGGTAAGTTCGCCATTTCTTCCCAAAAATTGCAAACGTATTTCTTCAAGATCTTTAACTGAATTTGATTCTAGGATAAGAGAAAGGGCATTGTTTTTCAGTCGTAATAATTGTTCTTGCATAGGTTTGATTTATTATAGCATTTTGTACAGTATTGTATTATCGCTCAACTAATAAAAAGCTGGTGTAGTTTTCTTTCAGATCTTGGAGATTGTCTTCAACAATTGTCAAACCATAGATCTCTGCGAGAATTTTACTTCCCATTGTTGCGATATGTTTTGCAAGTTTTCCTTCTGAGAGTTCTTTCGCGACAAGCGCGTGATCAATGAGTTCCCTTTCCCCAGATGTTTGTTGTAAATTTTGATATTTTTGTTTTAATGTCTGTTGACACTGCGCGAGTACTTGTGGATGGGTCATGATTGTTGTGATGTCGGGAAGTTGTGCATCTTTACGGATCATAAGTGCGTGAGCAATTTTTATTGCATATTCTTCAATAATCGTAAATTTATATTTTGCCATGGCTTCAATACTTTCGTTAACAATACCGCCAATCGAATTATGAATTGCAAATTGTCCTTGATCAATATCTCCTTCATGCAATGCCCTCAATACATTTTCTGAAGTATGCAAGTATTTTATTTTATATTTTGTTATCTTATTACGTTTAAAATAATATTGCATTGCTTCTTCATTAAAACTTCCTTTTCCTCCTTGGATGCCGATTGTTATAAAATCGGGATTTATCTGTTTTGGTAATAATTTATTGTACAATTTATCATAAGCTGTTCCTAGTCGAAGACGCATTTGTTTGGTGTAAGGATTGAAATGTTGGAGGTTGGTAAAAAGTTCCCATGTATCATTGCATGTTTGTTGTTTCATTTCTTCTAACTTTTTTGCGCCGATGGTATCAATTGGGGTTGGTTGTATACCAAATTCATCAAGCAATCTTCCTATAAAATGAGTTAATCCCTGCGAATTCGCTGCCATTTTGTCATGTTCCTGTGCTGTTAATGCAATAACGCGTAACTCTTTTTTTGTGAAATAATCTTTCCAAAAAGTATACGTTTCTTGATTAGTTTGAAATTTATCAAGTATCAATGGAAGCCCCGTAAAACCATTTTTACTACTATCAGGACCAAACATTGGATGGGTTAAAAGTGCCTGTGTTTTTATGTCCTTAAGATATTTTTTAAATATTTCGGCAGGATACATCTTAACTGAAAGGACATCAATCAGGATATGTTCGGGGAGAAAATATTTCTTATGTGTTGCAATTACTTCTTCAAATGAAGCAATAGGAACTGCGTAAAAGATCACCTCGTTTTTATATATTTCTTCCAAGCTAACATCGCCATTTCTTGTATAAATAAGAATTTCAAAATCTTTTTCTAACAGCCGGTGAAGTGTTTTCCCGAAACGTCCGTAACCAATGATGCTTACTTTTTTCATGAATTTTTTGGTGGTCGCAGTTTGCGGAATTTACTAAGTTGGGTAACAAGTTGACCAAGCTCTTTTGTTGTAATGTGTTGGTCTGTGTCAGATGGTGAAGTACCTGCTTCAATGAGAACACCATCATAAAGAAAACCTTCATCGGTTTTTATTTGCATTGCTTCGATAATTCCTTCAACAATTTTGTCTCGCATTTTAGGACCATAACTATGACTTGGATCAAAATAAAATTTTGCATGTGGGACTTTTAATTTTACTCGCTTCATAATTTCGTGGATAAGTGCATTACGAAAATCACCACGACCTGGTACATCAACTCCTCGATGAATAAGAATAAGATTATCTTTTACATTTTTTGCATACGTTGTTAAGCCAAGCCATGTTTTTTCAAGTGATGTCTCTTCTTTGTAGTCTGGATGATTTGCAATTTCAAGTGGATCTTTTCCTAAAAATTTTGCATGTTTAATACCAAGATGCCAATTATTTCGTGACGCAAATTTACTCATTTCCAAAATCGTCCAACCCAATTGATTCACTGCAGGGCTCCAAATAAAAATATTATTTTGTAATGTTTTTGCCTGTTCAAAAAAAGGGAGTTGAATATGTGGTATCATAATTTCTGTTGAGATCATCATTCCTGTTTTTTGATAAATTTTTTCCGCGAGTTGGATGCTTGGTAATGTCAGCTGTTCTCTTTCTTTTTCAGATAAATTGAGACACTGTTTGATAATTGGAAAATCGATTCCTATTCCTTTTTCATCAACGGGAAGAGCAGATCTGGATTTCAATCCGACAACTCGCGTACCATAAATTGCCCGTTTTCCATCTGGAGTTGTAAGAGGTGCTATCTCATTAATAATTTCTTCCACGTTCTCAAATGTTATCGAACAAGGACCTGCGATAATTTCTAAATCATATTGTGTATTTTTATTCATAATTTTATAGTTGCGCAAAGTACTGTGCTATTGTTGGCATAGTTACTTCTTTTGCTTTCAATTTATTACTCAAATTTGCAATTTCTTTTTTGGTTGGGAGTGCTGCTGCATTACCGATTTTGGTGCAATGCAATGCTGCAACTTTATTAGCATATCGAACGCACTCTTTTATTTCCCAATTTTGTAAAACGCCATAGATAAATGCTCCACGATATACATCGCCTGCTCCTTGGACATCAACGGCTTGAATATGAAGTGTTGGAATAACTTCAAAATTTTTGCCGTCATAAATAATACTACCCAATTCTCCTGCTGTTATCACGACCGTCTTTCTTGTTATTTTATGTAAAGAATCTAAACAGGAAGATAAATTTCGACAATCCTCAAGTTTTATTAATGCTTCAATTGGAATAATTGGATAGTCAGCATATTTTATCATATCAAGAGTCAATGCAGAAATTTCCGTTGATGGATCAATAATAATTTTTGCTGTTGTTTTTTTCTTTTTCAAAATCTCATAAAATGCCAACGGCTCATGTCTATCAATAATAATAATATCAAATTGACGAATAAAGTTTCGATCAAGATGTTTCATAGGTGGATGTTCGATATCTCCCCGAACTTTTTTACGGGAACCATTTTCAGAATTAATAATATAGTTATTTACTTTCGTATGTTTTTGTAATTTGGCAAGCAATTTGACATTTTCATGCTTGAGCGTTTTTTTGATAATTTCAGCTTCTTCATCTCTGCCAAGCGTTGTAAGAAGTGTACAATCAATTCCCAAACGAGAAAGTAATAGCAATGCAATAAGTGATGGCCCACCAACATGTTTTTCCGACACGTGTGGTCTATTCATAATATATGCATTATCTATAACTGATTCTCCTATTCCTAAAACTTTCATATTTTTAAACAAAAAAAACCTCCCTAGTGGGAGGTGTTGGTTTTTGGTTTATTTTTTAGTTAACTTTCTAAACCATTACGCAACCTCCCGGGTTGGGAAGTAAAATAAAACCAATAAGATTGCGTTTGTTGATTCATATCGCTTTTTGATTATAGCTAAGATACTTCTTGATAATCAAGTAGTAGTTTTTTCACAGATTTTGTGCCTTATTTCTTAAATAATGATCCATAATAACGAGCGCGCCCATTGCATCAACAATTGGTACTGCTCTGGGTAATACACAAGGGTCATGTCTTCCACTTGCTTTAAGAAGTACGGATTTTTTACTTTTATCAACAGTTTGTTGCTGTTTACCTATCGTTGATACAGGCTTGAACGCGACACGAAAATAAATAGTTTCTCCATTTGATATACCACCTAATGTGCCTCCTGCGTGATTTGTTTTTGTTTTTATTTTACCTTGCTCATCGGTATAAAAAGAATCATTGTGTTGACTTCCTCGAAGTTGTGTTCCTGCAAAACCAGAACCTATTTCAAATCCTTTGACAGCATTGATACTCATCATCGCTTTCCCAAGATCTGCGGGGAGTTTGTCAAATACTGGTTCTCCAAGGCCGACAGGAATACCTTTAATAATACCTCGGATAATTCCACCAATTGAATCTTTATCGTTTTTAACTTCTTCAATCAGACTGATCATTTCCTGAGCAATTTTTTGATCCGGACAACGAACGATATTTGATTCAATTTGTGCAAGCGTTACCAAATTAAAATCAATAGTTGTTTTGATATCACCTACTTGCTCAACATAACTCAAAAATTCAATGCCAAGTTTTTCTTTCAAATATTTTTTGGCGATCGCTCCGGCTGCAACTCTTCCTAATGTCTCACGCGCAGATGCTCGCCCACTCCCCTTGTAATCTCTCATACCGTACTTCATTTGAAAGGTATAATCTGCATGTCCTGGTCGATAAAGATCCTTCAAATGGAGATAATCTGCTGATGCAGCATCTTTATTGTAGGCCAGAAGAAGAATCGGTGTGCCAGTCGTTTGTCCATCAAGCACGCCTGACAAAATATGAATTTGATCTTGCTCTTTTCGAGGAGTTGTAATACGACTTTGTCCGGGCTTTCGTCTATCAAGTTCTTTTTGAATATCTTCCTCAACAAGGGTAAGACCAGGAGGACAACCATCGACCACAACGCCAACAGCGCCACCATGTGACTCTCCAAATGTTGTTATCCGAAATAAATGTCCAAATGTATTGCCAGCCATATTATGATAATAGTTTAAAAATAGTTTCTAACTGTGTTTTGGTTAATTGTCCGGGCGCTGAATTATCAGCAATTGTTTGTGGTGCAAAAATCATTTCGTTTCCCCACAATGTCCCAAACACTCTTGTTATTGTACCAAACTTTCCCATGCCAAGAACAATATGTTTTTGTTTCTTTTGTTTAAATGTTTGCTGCAATTGCAATAATCGCAAAGCATTGTTTTCTGTTTTACAAAATGTTGCTATTTTAAAAATTGTCGGATTGTTATTTTTCATTTTTTCAATAATGCCTTTTAATGTACGATCTGTCGGCGTCAGATTATAATTATGGTAAGAAACTATTGTCGCGATATTACCTTTACTCATTTTTAGATAATCTAATTCTTTTTTGTTTGCAATAATATCTAAATCAACAAAAACATTTTCTTGTTTTACTAATGAAAGAATAACAAGTCGTTTTTTAAAGGTCATTTTTATTTTTTCAAGATTTTGTCTTCGGAATAAAATAATTAATTTATCGTGTAACAAATCAATAAGTAGTTTCATAAATGCATCATCAACATCCGTAATATAATCTAGCCAGACTTCAAAATATTGATAATTTTTTAGATTATCTTGAATGCTTTGTATAACTTCCTGTTTTGTACTTTTTACAATTGGCAAACAATAATTTATTTGGTTCATTTTTCTAAAACCTTTCTCATTGCGTCAACTGGCGCATCATATCCAGTGAACAATGTGAATTGTGCAGTGCCTTGGTGTAAAAGCATTTCTGTCCCTACGATAATTTTTGCACCTTTCTTTCTCGCTTCTTTTAAGAATTTTGTCGTACCACCTGGTGTATAAACAATATCAAAAACAATATGATTTTTTGTAAGCAATTCTTTGGGTAATGGTGTTTCATTTTCTTGAGGATGTAATCCAATTGCTGTTGTATTAATGATAACATCTGCCCTTTTTATTTTTTCAAAAGCATTTGGTTCAAGTGCTTCTCCGCCAAATTCTTTTGCAAGTTGTTTGGCTTTTTCAAAAGTCCTATTGTAAATTATTAATTTCGCTTTTTTCTTTGTAATCGCGTATGCAACGGCTCGAGCTGCTCCGCCAGCACCAAGTAATACAATTGTTTTATTCTGTAATGAAATTACTTTTTCAAGCGGCGTGACAATTCCAATCCAATCAGTATTGTATCCTTTTAGGACACCGTTAGCATTTACAATTGTATTTACAGCGCCAATTTTTTTTGCGACAGAATCTACCTTATCAAGATATTTCATTATTTCCATTTTGTGAGGAATTGTACAACTAACTCCTCTGATATTCATTGCGCGAACACCTTTGATAAAATCACTAAGGTCTGAAACTTTTACATGACATGCGACATAGACATATTCAGTGTCTATCTGTAATTTTTTATATCCTGCGTTATGCATTTCTGGAGATAATGAATGTTCAATCGGATCTCCAATGACCATACAAATTTTTGTTTTTGCTGAAATATTCATAAAGAGTATTTCTCCTTCTTTAAATACTGCATGATTGTTTCGACAACTTTTGTTTTATTGATATTTTGCGTATCAATAGTAATATCAGCAGCCTTTTTGTAAAGTGTTTTTCTTTGTTTCCATAATGCTTCCATTTCTTCTTTGCGCGATTTTTTGTTTGTTAATGCTACTCTGTTTGTGTCATCACCAATTCTGTTTACTAATACATCAATCGGTGCTTCCAGAAAAATACAGATTCCGTTTTTCTTTAATGTTTCAATATTTTCATTTTGTAAAATTATTCCTCCACCTGTTGCAATGACGCAATTTGTATCATTTGCTACTTTTCTTGCAATGATTGCTTCTTGATTTCTAAAATAATCCCAGCTATGTTTTGCAACAATTTCAGGAACAGTCATTCCAATTTTTTGAACAAGAAGTGTATCAAGATCTAGAAATTGTTTATTAATTTTTTTTGCAAGCAATTTTGCAATTGTTGATTTTCCACTTCCTCTCATACCAATCAGAATGATATTTTTGTTATTTTCAATTTTTGTTTGGACACCAATCTCATGTAATTTTTCCCAAAAATTTGGAAATGTTTTTGTGACGACGTCAGTGTCATTAATCATCATTCCAGCTAATTTTGTTCCAGCAACTGAAAAACTCATTGCCATTCGGTGATCGCCATAGGTATTAATTGTTGCTGCTTTTGGATTGCCACCAAAAATCGTTAATGTATTTTTTGTTGCTGTCGTTTTGATACCCATTTTTTTTAGTTCATTTTGTACTGCAACAACTCTTTCAGTTTCTTTAACACGAAGTGATTGCACGCCGGTAATTTTTGTAACACCATTTGCAAATGCAGCAAGAACAGCAAGTGTTTGAGCTTGATCTGGACAATTTTCCATATCCACTGTGATAGCTTTTATTCCATGACCTTTAATAGTAATTTGATTATCACCATACATTATTTTACTGCCCATCTTTTCTAAAATTTTAAAAAATCTCATATCTGCTTGCGCAGAGTCAGGGTTAATATTCTTTATTGTAATAGTAGATTTTGTTAGTGCTGCAATTGCAGCAAAATATGACGCACTTGAAAGATCTCCTTCTACAGTATATTCTTTGATTTTATAATTTTGATTTTCTGGAACAGTATAACTTTTGTAATTTTTGTTGTTAACAGTGATACCAAATTGCTTCATCGTATCGATGGTCATATCGATGTAAGGTTTTGATATTTGTTCCCCGTCAACTGTTATAGTTAGTTTTTTGACAAAAGGCGCAACCATAAGAATTGCAGAGAAATATTGACTACTTATTGCACCATTCATATGAATATTTCCAGAAGAGAGTCTTGATGATGTGACACGAAGAGGTGGAAATCCTTCTTTTCCCAAGTAGTCAATTTTTGCACCAAGCTGTTTTAATCCATCAACTAAATCACCAATTGGTCGTTTATTCAAACCCTCTTTTCCATAAATTGTTTTTATCCCAGGAATAACTGTTGCTAAAGCAAGGATAAATCTGATCGTTATTCCTGAAAGATCAGCATCCAAATCATATAAGCGATTTTTAATAGTTGTTATATCACTTTGTACTTCTATCTCATTTTCTTTTTGCAATATTTTAATACCAAGTATTTGCAAGCAAAGTATCATTGCTTTTGTATCATCACTCAAAAGAGGATTTTTAATAACGACAGTCCCTTTTGTCATTGCTGCCATAAGAAGCGCTCGATTGGTATAGCTTTTTGAACCAGGAATACTAATTTCTGCTGCTGTTGATTTTTTTAAAGGAATAAGTTTTATTGTTGTCATTGTTTTATAATAATATATTTTATTGCTTCTAAAATATTTTCTGTTGTCACCTGGTGATCTTGTATTGCTTCACCAATTTTTTTAAGTAACGTAAAATTTATTTTTCCTTTTGTATTTTTTTTATCTAATTTCATCTTCTCAAAAATTCCATTTGGATTATCTATTTGTATTCGTGTCACCATACCAGCTGTGGTGACTTTGTTTTCAATAAGTATCCTTTCTTCTTTCGAAAGTAAACCAACTTGTTCGGAAAGTTTTGCTTCTGCAATAATACCGATACTAATTGCTTCTCCATGCAATAAAGGTTTATCTGTCTCAAGAGATAACGCTTCAATTGCATGTCCTATTGTGTGACCAAAATTTAATAGTTTTCTTTTTCCCTTTTCCATCTCATCATTTTGTACAATAGCTTTTTTTATTTGACATGAACCAGTTATAATTTCTACTAGTTCTTCGTCAGAAAATTTTAAAGGATTTTTACTTGTTACTTTTTCAAAATATTTTTTATCAGTAATCAAACCATGTTTGATTATTTCGCCAAATCCGGCAATAAATTCTCTTTTGGGTAAAGTCTTTAGTGCTGCTGTATCAATAATCACAGCTTTTGGTTGAGTAAATGTCCCAATAAGATTTTTTATTCCCGCAAAGTTTATTCCTGTTTTTCCTCCAACACTTTCATCAACTTGGGAGAGAAGTGTTGTAGGAATATTGATGAACGGAATGCCCCGCATAAATGTTGATGCAGTGAATCCACCAATATCACCGATAACACCTCCTCCTAAATTAATGACAAGGGATTTTCTGTCAAGTTTTGCCTTATACATTGCCATCCATATCTTTTGAGCATTCTCGATATTTTTTTCATTTTCTCCAGTTGGTAAAATAATCGATTGTGTCTCTTTTGGAAGATTTGCTAAAAGTTCTTGTAAAAAAATTTTGGCAACAGTATCATCAGTAATGACAAAAATTTTAGAAATATTTGTTAAATCATAGAGTTTAGCGATTTTTTCTATGAGATTAGTTCCTAGATAAATAGAATAGCTTTTTTGTTGCTCTTTTAGATTAATATTTATTTTTTTCATAAAAAAACCTCCCTGATGGGAGGTGTATTCTGGTTTTTCTGTGGTTTAAACCATTACGCAACCTCCCGATTTAGGAAGTAAATGTAAAGTAAAACCAATAAGATCGATTATTTTTCATATTATTTAACAGTTGCAACAATTTGCTTGAAGGCTTCTGGATCTTCGACAATCAAGTTACTTAAAATTTTTCTATCAAGAGTAATGTTTGCTTTTTTCAATTTATCCATGAAGACGCTGTAAGACATGTCTTCAAGTTTGACTGCTTCACCAATACGAACAATCCAAAGAGAGCGGAAGTTTTGTTTGCGAAGTTTGCGACCGTGGAAAGCGTATTGTCCAGCGTGAAGGCTTGATTCTTTTGCTTTTCTAACAAGTCTATTTTTGGTGCCACGATAGCCTTTTGTTTGAGCAAAAAGTTTATTATGTTTTCTTCGTGATACTGTGCCTCTTTTTACGCGTGCCATATTAAGCTACTCCTAACATCTGCTTTATTTTTTTCGCAAATGCTCCTTTTAACTGTCCTGGTTCTTTTTGACGTCGGATTCTACTTTTTGATTTACTCAGTTTTTTGTGGCTACTATACTGATGACCAAACATCACTTTCCCTGTTTTGGTCACTTTAAAGCGCTTTGCGACTGAATCTCTAACTTTTTTCTTGATTTTCTTCATGTTTTTTTCCTTTCTCGACAGACAAAAGAGCTATCATTTGTTTGCCTTCAAAATGTGGCTCTCTATCGACTTTTGAAATATCCGAAAGAGCCTCAACTACTTTATTAACAACTCCTTTTCCAAATTCAGATCGAGTAATTTGTCTGCCTCTGAATTTAACAACTAATCGTACTTTATCTCCGTCTTCTAAAAATTCTCTTCCCCGTCTGATCATCACTTGTAAATCATTATCAGACATAAATGGACCAAGTCGTACTTCCTTGGTCTCAGAAACTTTTGCCTTTTTCTTTTCTTCTTTTTTCTTTTTTTCTTGTTGATAAAGAAATTTATTATAATCAATCAACTTAGCAACAGGTGGCTTAGCCATTGGCGCAACTTCAACAAGATCAAGTTCTTGTTCTTGGGCAAGTTTTAACGCTTCGTCTTTGGATAAAACTCCAACTTGTTTCCCTTCAGCATCGAGAACTCGAAGACTTGAAGCAAAGATTCGTTGGTTTATCCGGTACCTTTTTTCCTGTTGTTGTTTAAATTTTCTTATCAATTGTTTCTTGTAATTGTTGTAAAAATGAAGAGATCTTTGTACTTCCAAGATCATCTCCACCTCTTTTACGCACAGAAATTGCCTCATCAGCAACTTCCTTGTCCCCTATTATACCCATAAAGGGTACTTTTTGTAAAGTGGCGTCTCTAATCTTAGCCTGGAGTCGTTCTGAACGCGTATCTACTTCAGCTCGGATACCTTTATTTTTGAGTTCTTGAGCGGCTTTTTGCGCAAATTCATTATGTCTATCTGCAATAGGAAGAAGCGTTACTTGGATCGGTGCAAGCCATGTTGGGAATGCTCCAGCGTAGTGCTCGATAAGAATTGCGATAAATCGTTCAGAGCCAATAATTGCTCGATGAATCATAACCGGGGTTTTTTTCGTTCCATCTTCATCAATATATTCCAAGCCAAATCTTCCGGCCATATTCATATCAAGCTGAATCGTTGAGAGTTGCCATTCACGTCCAATTGAGTCTGTTGCCATAAAATCAAGTTTTGGTCCATAAATTGCAGCTTCGCCCAAGGCTTCTTTAAATGGCAATTTTTTATTTTCTATTAATTTTTTTAAAGTAGCTTCTGCTTTGTTCCAGACTTCATCATTACCTAAATATTTTTCTGTATATTCAGGATCTCGCAGAGAGAGTCTGATCCAGTACTCAAAACCATAGGTCTTTAATGCTTCATCAACCGTATCTAATACTTTTTCAAATTCTTCTCCGATTTGGTCCTCTCGACAAAAACAATGGCCATCGTCTTGAGTAAATGCTCTCGATCGGAGTAATCCGTTTAATTCTCCAGGTTTTTCGTCTCGATATAAGACAGAAAAATCAGAAAGTCTGATTGGTAATTCTCGGTAAGATCGTTGCCTACTTCCAAATACCATGCAATGTTGTGGGCAATTCATCGGTTTTAAGAAAAATTCTTCTTTCGAATAATGCGATTTAACTTCAAACATATCATCTTTATATTTTTCATAGTGTCCCGATACTTTAAAGAGTTCCGCCCGGTTCATATTAGGTAAAGTTGTTTCTTGGTAGCCTATTTTGGTATTGAGCTCACGGCTATAATTATAAACAGCGTTTCGCAATATCGTTCCTTTTGGTGTATAAAGTGGTAAGCCAGCGCCTACTAAGTCTGAAAAAACGATAAGATCGAGCTCTCGAGCAAGTTTTCTATGGTCTCGTTTCTTTGCTTCTTCCATCATCTGCAGATAGTCATCAAGTTCTTTTTTTGTTGGGAAAGCAGTGCCATAGATACGAGTGAGCATTTTATTCTTTTCATCTCCTCGCCAATATGCACCAGCAATTGAGAGTAGTTTGAAATGTTGCATTTCTTTTTGTGGATCATCAGCATGGCCACCTTTACATAAATCCAGAAAGTTGCCGGGATTATTTTCTGTAATTTTTTTACCTTGTTTGGCAAATTCTTCAATAAGTTCTAATTTATAAGGATTATCTGCAAAATCTTTTTTAGCTTGATCAACGGATACTTCTTTTATTTCAAATTTTTCCCATTCTTTAATAAGCTCTCTCATTTTCTTTTCAATTTTTTCAAGATCCTCCTCTGAAAGTTTGACGTCTCCCATATCAAAGTCTTGATAGAAACCATTTTCTATTGCCGGTCCAATGGCATTTTTTGCATTCGGCCAAAGTTGTTTAACAGCAGCAGCTAAAAGATGAGCGCAGGAATGTCTTATATTGTGAAGATGATCTTGGTCTTTCATAGGTAAGGCTATTATACTCAATGTGAGCCCGATTATAAAGAGGAGGTTCCTATTTTTAAAATACTACAGTTCTAATTTTTTACTAATGTCTTGCATCGTTACTTCAGCAGCTAGAGAGTGTTTGATAAGATTTTTATTGGCTATGTATTTCGTTAAGAGTTGATATGCTTCTTCTCGTATCATAGATAATAAAAAAGTGGGCCCTAGAAGATTCGAACTTCTGACCTTTGCAATGTCAATGCAACGCTCTAACCAACTGAGCTAAGAGCCCGTTTGCATGATCGATTATATCATATTATTTTACTGACAGGAGAAAATCTTTTAGGATTTGATAATAGTGACCTAAACTTTTAATATCAACCCACTCTTCATCACTATGATGTCCTTCACCAACTGGGCCAAATTCTACGCCATTGATATGATGCATAGAATAAAAGATAATATCTGATCCTGCATAGCTAGGTGTAATTTCTGGTGTTTTCTGAGTGACTCCTTCCAAAGCTTGTGCGAGCTTTTGTAAGTAAGTATTCGTTTTTTCTGTTTTATGGACAGGCATAAATTTTATCTTTTCCATTATTACTCCTTCAGGCAAGAATGATTGTATGTTTTTTAATATGTTTTCAGCATCTTCAGGGATAAAACGTATATCAAGTAAAGCTGTTGCGTCTGCGGGGACAATATTATGGGTAATATTATTCGTTTCAATTTTTGCCAGGCTTACTGTTGTTTGCCATGTCGGTACTTTGGGAGTTGGATAATGTTGCAAGATGGTATTTACGGCCTCATAAAGTTTCAGCAGAGCATTTTCTCCGTACCAGAGATGACCTGCATGTGCTTCTTGTCCGGATGCAATCAGTTTAACAACATGAAGTCCTCGTAATTGATTGGTAATTCGTAAATTTGAACCGCATTCTCCGGTAATAGCAAAGTCT
>DASQPC010000015.1:0-6995 GCA_035644155.1 Candidatus Methylomirabilota bacterium | reverse complement strand
ACACACCAGACGGAGAATTTGATGGAGCTAGCTTCAATACTTTCTGGAACAGAAGAGAAACAGAACTCAGAGCAGTCCTTGAAGAAGGACGACTGCAACCTCATCATTTGCGCTGGCTAGAATTCCTCTCTCACAGTGTTGATGTCACACGCATGCTACGAGATATGCAAGGGCCTACCCCACCTCCAGTTTACTCACCAGAGAATGAGCCCCCTCCACCTGGCCCGAGACCTGATGTAGCACCAATAGAAGAGACTGGCGAAACTCCTACTCCTGAAATCATAGACACCGCTGAGGCAGGAGACACAACAGAAAGCGTTTCGCCCGCTTTGGAAGAACGAAAGAAATTAATTCAAGACTATCTAGAGAAATATTCTCGTCAAGAGAGCTTGTATGCACCAGTACCTGCAAGCGCATATAGAGGCTTCTTCCCACAATTCAGCATTGTAGAAGGACATGTCTATGAAGTCTTTAGAAATGCTGACGACGAAAATTCTTTTGTAGGTGTACCAAATATTCCATATGAAGGTGATATCCTCTTACCGTCTCGTGAGCCACTCACACAAAGTAAACTTATCGATTTCTTAACCGGCGATAGCTCACCTCTACCTGCAAAAAACAGAGAACAGGTAGAAGCAACAGTAGAAGGATATTTTACAAAGGCTGAAAATTCAGGTATGACAAAAGATCAAGCAGCTAATTATCTCTTAAGTATGCTTGCGTGGAGAGAAGCATATCCCAATCCAGATATTCCTGACTTATCAGATCGTGATCGTTATAAAAACGCTGTTGCCGGTTACTTAAGCAACCCTGTCGATGGAGAAGCTCCTGATATCACCAATAATAATATCTATGCTTATCTACGAGATACTGGCTTTTTGCCTCTTCTTAACAGAATTCACAATCCTAATGCAGCATGGTACGACAGAGAGAGACTACTACCTCCTATCCTAAACCATCATCGATTGGCTTACAATACGCTTGAGGATCTTATGGAAGAAAGGAGCAACTCAGGAACGGTGGAATCTGCCTCGCCTCCACTTACCCTAGAATTCTTTAATGCTTTACCTCAGCTTCGTAGCGCCAATGAGCAAACAGCAGGAATGGAACCCGGTACCCCTGGCGCACGAATAAGATATTCACCCAATTTTGCTATTGATCCTTTAAACCCAAAAGAAGCAGAAACGACTTATCTAGGCATACATCCTGACTATGGGCTTATTTTTTCAAACAGTGAAGTAGGCTCTTCTCAAGTTGGTACATATGGTCAAGCTGGAGCCGGAAAGGATGTCTCTCAACCTACTCCCGAATTTGCAACCATACGAGCTATAGAACAAAACGGTATTTTGTTTGATATTGTCTCGCTTACGCTAGATACAACACAGACACTCCGAGAAATTAAGGTCACCTTACAAGCTCGTAATGGAAAAACAAGATCATTATCAGTAAATGACTTACTGCGAGGCATCAATGAGAAAAGATATCAGATTATCCATGAACCGGAACAACCTGCTTCAAATGATGAAGCTCCGAGTAGAACAACAGGAGAAGTTTTTTTGCCTGATCGGGGCGTAGGTGGTGTTAGCTCAGAAGGCATAAGCCCAGATAATCTGCATTATACATTAGTTGCCAAAACAGAAAAAGATATTGGGGACAACTCTCAATTCACCATTGCTGGTATCTTTACCGGTGAAAGAGGAGAAGGATTTGATCGTCAACTCAATAACGCAATCCGTCTTACTCTTGAAACAGATTCTATCCCTTTTTCTCAAACACTCAATAATATCATGATAGGCGGCGCTCTTACACCTATCGCAACTCCAGTTAACGGTGCATTAGTGCTGCTAACCGACTCTAATCAATTGTTGATTGAAAGTAGTGATAATTTTGGGGTAGTTCTTGATAGCAATGGCCAAGCTGTTATCTTATCCACAGATGACGCAACACCACAAGAAGGTCCTGCAATAAAACAGAAGACAATAACGCCAGAAGATAGAAAAGTTATTGTGGCAGGAGATGGATTGTGGTCTGTTCTTTCTCCTCAAGACGCACTCACTCTTATCCACACAGAAACAAATCCTGTACAAGCAGCACGACAATTAGAAGCAGAAGCCAGAAGATTAGGAGCAACAGGTGAACTAGCAATTGTTATCTTACATTTAAACCAATCAGAAAATAAACCAAAAGAAGAAAAAACAGAAGCAGAAGCCCAAACTGGAGTAGATATGGTTACTGGTATAGCTGGTGAGCCAGACCGTACCTCAGAATACTTTGTCGAAGAAGTTCCCAAGTCATTTAACATAGATCCTGAAGCTTCTTATACTTATCTTCCTGATGGTGGGCTTCCCGATAAACCCGATCCAAATAGAGAACTATACGCACAAGAAAAAGACAATCCGCGGTTTCAAAAAGTAAAAAATAATACCAATTCTGAACTCTTAGCACTATGTAGCACCCTTGCAGAGACTTCTGATGATCAAGGACGTTTATATAAAACAGTTGCTAATGCTGTTGTCCAACTTGCCTACCAAAGACCCGAAATGATCTCCGCTTGGTTTGACGCACAACAAGTAACGTCAGGCAATAAAGGAGATTTCGATGAAATGTGGTTTGAAGAGAGACTCCCTGCATTACGTGAGGCTTTAGACAGTGGACAAATTACTGCTACTCATCAGCAGTGGATTCAATTCCTCTCTGACCAAGTCGCTCTTGCTCCGCTCTTGAAAGATATCAAAGGGAGCACACAAAGCCTTACAGTCGCGGATATTCTTAAAGCTGACAATACTGAACATGCTGATGCTGATATCTCAGAAGAATTAAGAAAAAAACGCAACAATGCACGTGCTTACCTTGCCGACAAACTCAATAACAACGAATGGACCCAAGAAGAAAATGCCCTTATGGATGCACTTGCTACGCTTGAAACCAAGATATTTGCACGGGCTCTTATAACCCTTGGACAAAACATTGATGAAGCAACAAAAAATCATCAACAAAAAAACCTTTTACTCATTGATGGCAAACCAACGATACTTGCAGGGGTTGACTATGATCCTGACTCAAAAACATATCATGTCAGATTTGATAACGATCCAACGCCTTTACCATTGGACGTCTTTCTTGACAAGCTAAAAAACCCTAGAGACACCCTCTTATCACCTTTTGTAGTCAAAGAATTGGACGATAATGCAGACCGTGAAACACAAATGAAACAAGTTGAACAAGAGATGAGTACTATGAAAGACGAGCAAAGAGAATTATTACTCGAGCAATCACGACAAGCTCTTGATGCTGACATGCCGCTTGAAGATGTCCTTCGTGCTGTCAATCCAGATCGAAAACAAACTAAAGAATTAAATAATATGCTCCATTTTGTTGATGAAAATTATCCTAAACTTCCTCACCTCAATCTTATTAAAGAGAGAATCGCAACTCTTACTCGAAGAGCACCACTCAGATATCACATTCCTCAAGCAGAAGCTGCGGTTATGTTTACTGATCTTCTTGAATTTATAGGAACACATCCAGATATAGTAGGTGAAAATCCAAAACAATCTTCTGATGAAAATTTACAAAAAGCATTATTTGAACTTGTTCAACAAAGAGCTCAGCATTTTAATATTTCCCTTCCAAACAGAGATGCTCAAGAAGCGACCAATATTGCGTCACACTTTATACTAAATAATCGAGAACAGAAGCTTCAAATGAATGATACAAATCATAGAAGAGCAATTACACAATTTTTGTTTGCATTTTATGCCGCAGGAGAACTTAAAAGATTATAGCTACTATAGTAGCAACGTCTATCGCTTTGGAGATTGTTTCTTTCTTCGTGACTTTCCACCCATGCCGACTTTGCGTCGTTGGCGAACACGAGCATCTCGTGTGAGAAGACCTTTTTTCTTTAAAATTGGACGGAATTTTTCACGGTCTAATTCATTGAGGGCTTTGGAGATACCTGCAATTACTGCTTGGAGTTGACCTGCAGGTCCACCGCCTTCAACACGAATAGTAAAGGTAAAATTTTGTTGATGAGCGTTAGTAACACGAAGTGGCTCTGTGTAGAGAGCTTTGGAAACGTCACCACCAAAATATTGTGCGATTGGTTTTTCATTAACGAAGATCTCACCTTTGACAATTGGTGTTTGCCCCCACATCATCCCATCTTTAACTGTTTTGTACAATCTGACGCGAGCAACTGCTTCTTTACGTCGACCAGCAGCAAAGATGTATTCTTTCTTTTGTTTTTTTGTATTTTTTGGTTGTACTTCTTCTACCATAGTAATTAACTTATAATTTTATCTGCGTATTTGTGTTCTTCTCCTGCAAAGACAAAAAGTCTTCTCAACATCCTATCACGAAGTTTGTTCTGCGGCAACATGCCTTTTACTGCGTAAGTCACAATCAGTTCTGGTTTTCGTGCACGGAGTTCTTTTAAGGTTTCTTGTTTGAATCCGCCTGGATAACCTGAATGTCTGTAATAATTCTTTTGTTCTTCTTTATTACCGGTTACTTTAAGATCCTTAGCATTGATAACAACAACATAATCGCCACAATCTTGATTTCGGACAAAGTATGGTTTACTTTTTCCCATAAGAAATTTTGCAATTTGTGTTGACGCACGACCCAATGTCTGACCTTTCATATCGATCAAATGCCATGCTCGCTTGATTTCAGATCCTTTGGTTGATTGGGTAAGTGCTGCTTGATTCATTATTTAGTTTCCTTTTTAGTTGTTTTTTTAACTGCTTTTTTTGGTTTTTCAATGACGACTTCAGCTTCTTTTATTTCGATTTTCTTTACTTGTGTCTCTTTTTTGTCTTGTGTTTTTACAGATTTCTTTGCTGCTTTTGCTTCTGGATTGATAACTGCTACTTTGGTACTTTTTTCAGTCCACTCAAGAATAACTTGTGGAGCATTATCAGCGACTCGTCGTCCGACTTTAATGATTCTGGTATAGCCACCTTGTCTACTTACAAACCGAGGACCAAGATCATTAAGGAGCTTCACAACTGCATTATGATTTACATATGCTTCAAGACTGCGATAAGCATTATTGTCTGACGAAGATACTTTCTTTGCCTTAGTAATCAACTTATCAGCTGCTCCTTTGATTGCTTTCGCTTTTGCGTCAGTCGTTGTGATACGCTCGTGTACGACTAATGAAGTCAGCAAATTTTTAAAAAGTGCTTTCCGTTCATTTGCATCTCGTTTTAATTGTCTTCCAAATACATGTTTTTTCATAAAAAATCATAAAAAAAAGTCAAAAGTAAAAAGTCAAAACTCAAAAAATATCCCATACCCTTGTAATTTTGACCTTTGAATTCTAACTTTTGACTTTGCGTCTTATACGTTTAAGCTAATTCCCTTTTCGTTTAATTTCTCTTCAATAACTGAAATTGATTTCCCGCCCATGTTACGCATTGAAATTAAATCTTTACGTGGAGCATTGAGAAGTTGTTCAATTGTTTCAATTCCGCCGTTTCGCAAACTGTTGTAGATTCTTGTTGGTAAATCCAATTCATCAATTGTCATCTTTAAAAGATTTTGTGGAATTGATGAAGTCACTGTTGGACCATCAACAATTGCTGCACCTGCTTTTGGTTCATAAATTTGCATAAATGATGTTGTTAAGATCTTTGCTGCATGTTGCAGAACATCTTTTGGATTAACAGTACCATTTGTCCAAATCTTTAAGATTAATTTATCAAGATCTGTTCGACGACCAACACGAGTTGCGGTTACTTCGTAGGTAACACGTCTGACTGGTGTAAAGACTGCGTCGGTTGTAATAACACCAAGTGTTTCATTTTTGCGTTCTTCAGCGAGAGCGTAACCAAGGCCTTTCTCAACGGTCAATTCCATATCAAGTTTTGCTTTATCTCCTGAGAGGGAAGCAATGTATTGATCTTTATTAACAATTTCAACACCATCTGTTAACTCTAAGTCATTTGCAGTAACTTCTTTTGCGCCTTTGACTGAAAGTTTGATTGTTGCATTGTCTTTGTTTTCAGGAAGTCTTAAGTTAAGTTCTTTAATATTAAGAAGAAGATCAACAATATTTTCTTTAAGACCTGGAAGTGTTGAAAACTTATGTTTGACACCATTGATACGAACTGCTGTCACTGCTGCACCAGGAATAGAGGTGTAAAGAACACGTCTCAAAGCATTTCCCATTGTGTGACCGTAACCCGGTTCTAATGGTTCAATTGCAAATTCTCCGAAGTCCGGAGACAAGGTAATTTCTTTTACTTTAAAGTTTAAGTCATCCATAAGATCTTTATTATAACACTATCTTGAATAATATTCAATAATCTGTCTTGTATTGAATGGAACCTGGATATCTGAAGGTGTTGGCATACGTTTTAAGGTACCAACAGGACCTTTCTTATCCAAAAATCCAATAACTTCTTTTGTTTCTTCAAGTAATTTCATAATGTCAGGATTTTTCTGCATTGTTGCATCAATTGTTACTACGTCTCCTTTTTGTACTTTATAGGATGGGATTGACATCCGTTTACTATTTACTAAGACATGACCATGTGAAACAAGTTGTCTGGCCATCATACGGGACTTTGCAAGACTGAGTCTATAGATAACATTATCAAGTCGTGTTTCAAGAAGAGAAAGCAAAAGTTCTTCGGTATCTCCTTTTTGGCTAGAAACGGTTTCAACCAATTTTTTAAATTGTCTTTCCAACAAGCCATACATTGCTTTTGCCTTTTGTTTTTCTCTTAGCTGTTGTCCAAATTCTGAGAGTCGTCTCTTTCCTTTTTTACCATGTACTCCTGGTGGTACATTAAGTCTTCGCATCAGTGATGCTGACGTTTTTTCAAGGATATTGATCCCTTCTCGTCTTGCTAATTTATGTTTTGGTCCTGTATATCGTGCCATATATTAAACTCGCCTCTTCTTCTTCGATCTTGGGCCATTGTGTGGCATTGGTGTGATATCAGAAATTGAGGTAATAAATAACCCCGCATTTCTGATCCCTC
>DASQPC010000014.1:0-16386 GCA_035644155.1 Candidatus Methylomirabilota bacterium | reverse complement strand
ACTGCATCAAGATTAATTGTTCCTTTTTCCAATCTCAGATCGACTGCGTGTTTTGCATCGATGATAAGATGTTCTTTCAAAATTTCAGAAAGTCCTTCTTTTGCTTCACCATAATATCTGATCGCATCCCGCAGTTGCTGTCCCAGAAACAACAATTGATCGGAAAGCTTGAGCGCTATTGCAATCACCATAATAACAACACCGGCGTTGACAATTTTATATTGAAAAAGGATAAGAGACGTGCCAATAATAATTGCCATAAAAAGAAAAATCATTGTTCCATTTGCGACAAGCATCCATTCGCTCAATCGCCAGAGAGCAAGACCTGCATCACGATCTTTTTTGACAAAATTTTTAATATACTCCTGTTCTCCAGTAATAAATGCATACTCATGAACGAGTGAGATATTTGAAAGAGAATCAACGATTCTTCCTTTGAGTGTTGAGCCAGCTTTTGCACTTTTAAATGAATGGGGTTGGAGTGTCTTTGCGAACCAAACATTTGCTGCTAAAAATAAAACAGACCATATGCCAATAATAAGTCCAAGTCGGTAGTCACTCACAAAAGCAAAACCAGTAAACCAAATCAGACCAAGTACAAGTGGAATAAATTGCCAAAGAATATTCTCAAGAAGAGCTTGCGTGCCATCGACTGCATGGGTTATTTTGTTTGAGAGCGATCCGGCAAAACGGCTATTAAAATAATCTTTACTATGAAACGTGAGATATTCATACAGCGATTGATAGCCGGCAAATCGAAAATTCATAAACCAACTCATACCGACAAATCCACTTGCCCGCCACATATTTTCTCCAACAAAAAAAAGAACAGGGTAAGCAATTGCCCAAATCCAAACAGCATTAAGAACAAAAGGCGTTGCTGATAAAGCATTTGTCAGGTTACTTAAAATAACCACAGTATATCTGCTTACAGCTGTCGCAATAAAAACAAAAAACAACGCAGTAAGCGACCATTTTTTGTAATGGCTTGAAATAAAAATACCAAACAGAATTGGATTTTTAGGAATTTTTTTGACATCAATAATAGTATTACTTTTCATAACAATAATTCATTATAGATGGGTTACACGAAAGAGGCAAGGAATCGTGCTTGACTTTATGACTATAAGGCATATAATTGCGGTAATGGAAAGAAGAAGATCTACTATTGCTGTAACTCCAGTAGATGTGGGAGTTCGTGTTACTGAAAATGGGAGAATAACTACCACTGAAAGGCATCATCCAAGTTTTATTGATGCACATAAGCATGCTACTCGAAGAGGTACGTTTTGGGGTTCACTTGCTGCGACAGAAGGAATAACCGGTGGAATAATTTTTGCTGAAGGCTTAAGTAAAATCGCTGACTATCGGCAGAATTTTGTTGGTGCTGCAGAAGGCGTTGGGTTAGTTGCGGGTAGTGTTCTTCTTTTTGGCAGAAGTGCTATTGATGTTTTTAAAGCGGCCCATCACACGAAAAAAGCAAGAAAAATAAAATCAGAAGACAGAAAACGAAGAGTAAGCTAGTTTATACCAATTCTTTCACGCGTTTGCGTAAATACTCTTTTGTATTCTTTGATAGATCCTCATCAACTTCTTCAAACAATTGTTGCAATAATTTTCCAATCTGTGGACCAGGTTTTATCTTTAACTCTTTCATGAGATCATTGCCATCAATTGCCAAATCATTAATTGAAAAAGGTGCTGGAGCAAGTTGTTCTTCCACACGTTTTTTAAATAATTTGAGTCTCCAACTTTCTGCTGTTTGTGTCCCACCGCCAAGTCGATCACCAACTCTTAGATCCATCATATCGCGAACATTTTCTACACCAATTCGTCTAATAAATCGTCTGACTGCACTGTCTGTAATATGCTCATCAACGGTAAACATGTGCCATCTGACAAGTTTGACAATTTTGTCTCGTTCTTTTTTGGAAAACCTAAGTCGTTCTGCGATTTCATAGGCAAGCTTTGCTCCTGCGATTTCATGATTGTAAAAAATAACAAGACCATTTTCATCACTCGATTGCACTCGTGGTTTACCAACATCATGAATCAACGTTGCAAATCTGACAAGTGGATCAGTTGATGGACAATACTTGAGTGACAAAACATTGTGAGTAAAGACATCTTCAGTATGATGTCGACCAGGCCTTTGCTGGGAAATTCCAATGCCTTCTAAAAGTTCAGGGATAATGTATTGTAAAAGATTGGTATTTTTCAAAAGCATAGTACCTTCATAGGGATATTCACTGGCAAGAAGTTTCATTAATTCATCGCGAATGCGTTCTTTGGAAATTTCTGCAAGAAGATTTGCATCCTCTGTAAGTGCTTGTAAAGTTTTTTCTTCAATTGTAAAACCTAATTGTCCTGCAAATCGGATCGCCCGCATCATCCGAAGAGCGTCTTCTTTAAATCTAAGATTTGGGTCACCAACTGCGCGGATAAGTTTATTATTCAGATCTTTTTGGCCACCATACGGATCAATGATTGTAAAATTTTCGTTGTCATTTCGAGCAGAGCGAGAAATCTTGTGGGCTTCATTTACGGAATCTTCGAGATCTCTTGTCATTTTGTTTTTCGAGATGACAGATAGTGCAATTGCGTTCATTGTGAAATCTCGTCGTGATAAATCTTCTTCAATCGTTTTTCCCCATTCGATTTTTTCTGGGTGACGTCTGTCGGTATAGCCTTTCTCAGTTCGAAATGTTGTTACTTCAACAACATTTTTATGTTCTGTTTCTTCAAGTTCCTCAAGCGGAATACCAACAGTTCCAAAAGCATTATCATAAAAACTATTTGGGAAAAGTTTGAGCATTTCTTCAGGTGTTGCATTTGTCGTGAGATCCCAATCTTGTGGCGTTTTATTTTGCAGTAAGTCACGGACACAGCCCCCAACTAAATAAATTTCAAAACCATTCTCCTCAAACTTTTTGGTAATTTCCAAAATAGTCGGTGGAATTTTATTAATCATTTCTGGTATAGTATATCAGATAATCCTCGTTGTCATGCCGGTATGAAAAAGTGGGAAACACTCAATAAATTTAAATCTCAAAATACAAATTTCAAAATTGATGAACTAGTTAATGTCTTATTAGAAAATCGTGGAATAAAAACAGCCAAAGAAAAAGAAGCATTTTTTCATCCTAAACTTTCAGATGTTACGCCAAAAGCAGTTGGCATTGATAGCAAACAATTAGAAAAAGCTCTAAAAAGAATTCAAGCTGCGATTGAAACAAAAGAACAGATTGTTGTTTTTGGTGATTATGATGTTGATGGTATAACAGGCAGTGCGATTCTTTGGGAAACATTGCATAGTATGGGAGCAAATGTGTTGCCATACATTCCTCATCGAATTGATGAAGGATATGGGCTTTCAGTAATAGGAATCAAGAATCAGGAATCAAGAATCAAAGATACAAAATTAATTATTACAGTGGACAATGGCATAGTAGCCCATGAAGCTGTGGAGTTTGCAAACAAACAAAATATTGATGTTATTATTACGGATCATCACGTTGTTGATACCAAGTTACCAAATGCCTATGCGATTGTTCATACGACAAAATTATGTGGCGCAGGAGTGGCATATTTGTTAACAAAAGAAATAATAAAATCGGAGATGACAGAAGTTGATACTCACTTAGAACTTGCGACACTTGGGACAGTTGCTGATATGGTGCCATTGACTGGCGCAAATCGGGCAATTGTCAAACACGGGCTTCAAAAAGTAAGTACATCAAAAAGACTGGGTCTTCAAGCACTTTATAAACAAGCAGGAGTTACCAAAGATGATTTTACTCCCTATGATATTGGCTTTATTATCGCGCCACGTCTTAATGCTTCTGGTCGGATTGAAAGTGCGATGGATAGTTTGCGGCTTCTTTGTACTACAAATAAGGAAAGGGCAGAAGAGTTGGCAGCAAAGTTGGAATCGATTAATAAGGAGAGACAATTATTATTGAGAGATGCATCAGAGGATGCGATTTTAAGAATTAAGAGTCAGGAATCAAGAATCAAGGGGTTATTAATGATTGGTAACAAAGATTATGCACAAGGGGTAATTGGTTTGGTAGCGGGGAAGTTGGTCGAAGCATTTTATCGTCCGGCAATTGTGCTCTCAATCGGCGAGAAACACACCAAGGCATCGGCTCGTTCTGTAAGTGGATTTAATATGATCGAATTTTTGCGAATTTATCCTGAGCAGTTTGTGGCGCTTGGTGGTCATCCGATGGCAGCGGGATTTACTGTCGAAACAGCAAAAATCGCAATCCTTCAGGAACTGCTTGAAAAGAAAGCAGAAGAACTGTTGACCGAGCAACTTTTAATCAGAAGCATACGGATTGATTGTGAGTTGCCATTTTCGTTGATAACAAAAAGTCTCTATGAAAAAATCCAGACACTTTCTCCATTTGGCATGGGCAATCCTGAGCCTGTTTTTGCAACAAAAAGAGTGATTATTGATGAAATCAGAGTGATGGGTAAAACAGGAAGTCATCTCAAATTACAACTTCATCAAGAAAAAAATTCTTTTGAAGCAGTTGGTTTTGGCATAGGAGAAATGGCAAGTATCTTACATGTTGGTGACATGATTGATATTGCATATACAATTGACGAAAACGTTTGGAATGGCAATACAAAACTCCAGTTAAAGATCAAAGATATAAAAATAAAATAAATTCAAAATTATTTGCCGCCAAACATTGCTCTATTTATTGGTTCCAGTCTTGTTGCTGCTTCAAGCTCTCTAAAGACTCCTGTTGATGGTCCAAACACACCTAATTTTGATTTTCCACCTAATGCTGCTTGTGCAGCTGCGCTTATCAATGTCTCTTCAATTCTTTCAGTTGCTAATCCTGATTTCACTGCTTTTTCAACATCTCTTTTTGCACCTCTTGAGAGTTGTGTACCTTCTGGTAAGACACTTACAGCTCGTTGCATGCCTCTCTTCTTGTAGCTGGATCTATTCTGCCTCGTTCCATACTCATATAATATTCTTCACCTCCTTTGCCAAAAAAAATCCCCCCACAATATAGGAGAATAAAGTTAAAGAAATAAAATACTATTGCAATTTATCTTCAATGTGATATTAATACTCAGCAATATCTCTTGTCAATAGAGGAAAATCAGTGTAGAATTGCATCATTATGAAAAGAATTCTCGTAAGTGATACTCCCAATCATGTTGATCAGGAAGTTGTGGTTAAAGGTTTTGTGCATGTTCGTCGCGATCATGGAAAATTGATTTTCTTTGATCTTCGTGACGGATCAGGACTTTTGCAAGTGGTTGTTGTCCCTTCTGTCTCAGAAGAAGCATCTCAAGTTGCTTCAGAACTTCGTGCGGAAGATGTGGTTGAAGTACATGGACTTATCAAAAAACGTCCTGAAAAATTAGTAAATTCCAAAATTAAAAGTGGCACGGTAGAGCTTTCTGCCAAAAAAATTATCATTCTTTCCAAGGCGGAGACATTACCTTTTGATATGGGCGGAGAAAAGTTGCATTTAGAATTGCCAACACTTCTTGATTTTAGGTCTTTAACACTTCGTCATGAAACAGTGAGATCGATTTTTAAAGTTCAAGACGCGGTTCTTGAAGGTTTTCGAATTATTAGTAAGGAGTTGGGTTGTATTGAAGTTGTTGTGCCAACGATTGCAGCAAGTGCTACAGAAGGTGGCGCTGAAGTTTTTAACGTTGATTATTACGAACATAAAGCCTTCATGACGCAGAGCCCACAACTTTATAAACAAATGATGGTGCCGGTTTTTGAACGAGTTTTTACCATTGCTCACGCGTATCGAGCAGAACCATCAGTAACCACTCGTCATCTTTCGGAAACAACCCAAATGGATTGTGAGTTTGGATTTGTTGATTTTGAAGAACTTCTTGATCTCTTGGAAAAAGTTGGTGTTGAGACACTTCGACACGCAGAACGGACATGTAAAGAAGTTTTTCAGCAATTTGCATTAGAACCAATTGCGTTTGGTAAAATACCACGACTTACTCTGCGAGAAGCACAGGAAATTATATTTAAAGAATTTGGTCGTGACAATAGACATGAAAAGGATTTAATGCCGCAAGATGAAGTGGATCTTTGCAAATGGTCCAAAGAAAAACACAACAGTGATTTGGTAACGATTACTCATTTTCCAACCAAAAAACGTGCTTTCTACACTATGCCTGACCCGAAAGATCCAGAGTATAGTCTCAGTTATGATTTATTATTCCGCGGCGTTGAAATCTTAAGTGGATCACAACGTATTCATGATTACAAACAATTGGTCGATGCAATAAAAGAGCGGGGAATGGATCCTGAAAATTTTGGTATGTACTTGCAAGCCTTCAAATATGGTATGCCGCCAGAAGGTGGGTTTTCATTTGGCTTAGAAAGAATTACAATGAAACTGCTAGAGCTTGCAAATATTCGGGAAGCATCACTCTTCCCAAGAGATATGGAGCGTGTGGATGAAAGATTCTCAATCCGGGAAGACAAAACAAAACAACACAAAACCGCAAAAAAGAACGTTTAAAAGAAATACTAAGCGTTTTTTTGTTGGCTCATCGCCGGTTGTTCAAGCTATTCCTCAAATACTTCCACCTCAACCACGAGCGATGACTCCAGTAAAGCAGAATGTTTTTAAAAAATATGAAAATAATTTTTTCCTTTTTTTGATTCCTGTAAGTCTTCTTTTTATTTTTTTAATTATGAATGGAATCAATGTTCATTTTTCTCAACTTGTTGCGCAGAATAAACTGTCCTCTTTGGGTGCTGTGCCGACAATTAATCCTTATCCTGTTGCGCAAGGGACACAGCTTTTAAATCTCACCGCAAAGACAGCAATTGTGCTCGATACTGATTCTCAGGTAGTTATTTTTTCCAAAAATCCAGAACTGCGTTTTTCAATGGCGTCAACGACCAAAATCATGACAGCGCTGACTGCGCTTGATTACTACAAGGATACTACTGTTTTGACAATGCAATCATCCGGTGTTGAGGGGTCAGGACTTAATTTGCAAGTTGGCGATCAATTTTATTTTAAAGATTTGCTCTATGCCATGCTTCTTCCTTCAGCCAATGATGCGGCAGAGGCGATCGCGGATAATTATCCAGGCGGCAAGAAACAATTTGTTGCAAAAATGAATGAGAAAGCAGCACATCTTCATCTCACGAATACGCATTTTTCCGATGCGATTGGTCTTGATGACGATACTGATTACACAACAGTTGTTGATATGGCCCATCTTGCGTCAGTTGCCATACAAAATAAAGAACTTGCAAGTATTACTGCAACAAAAGAAAAAATAATTACCAATATTACAGGATCACGACAATATGTCTTAACAAATCTTAACAAGCTTTTGGGAATTGATGGAGTAAACGGAATCAAAACTGGAACAACTGAAGGAGCGGGAGAAGTGCTGGTGACATCAACGAATATTAACGGCCATACATTTATTATTGTTGTTATGAATAGCGAAAACCGATTTGCTGATACAGAAGTGCTTCTTCATTTTATTTCACAAAATGTACAATTTGTTACTCCGGTTTTGCCGCAATTTTAATATTATTTAACCCAGTCTTTGCGTACAGCAGACACATATGCAAAAAATCCATTGTCTCCTTCAAAAACAAATATCGGCATCAGATATTGTTGCGGTTGATCGCTAAGATAATAAGCAAGATATACTTTATTGATAAGAATTGTTGTATTAGTTCCGTTATAGGTAGCAATATAGCCATCACCACTTTTGAGTTCATCAAATGCTTCTTGTGGTGTCTTGATAGGGTAGATTGCCTCTGTTCCTGGATCAGAAATAATAATATTTTTATGAACAAAATTAGCTGCGTCCACATCAGTGTTTAATTCTCCGGCAGCTATCCAAAAACTCATCGTCGAATACGGAGGATGAGGATAAAGAATCGGTAGTGTCAGAGGAAGTTGTTCAATACTGCCAGTGAGAAGTGGTTTGCCTGTATTGAGGCTATAACTTATATCTTTTTGATATAAATCAACGCGAATAACTTGCGCTTTGGACAGACTTGTTGTCGGGACAAGCATACCGTTTTGGATAGAGAATATTTGAGGGTAAGTTGTATAGTCAGCATCAGGAGAAGGATTTTGTGTTTTTGTTAGATCAAGATCTGTCTCGAATATACTAAGATTGGATAAAAAATCATTTGCAATAGTGATCGCTTTATTTTGATCTGGCAAATTTTGTGCAGCTGAGACAGTTAAAGAAGCAAGATAGTTTGATTTGAGGGTAAAATCAAATGAAACAGTATTAATAGTAAATGAACGTTGTAATCCTCCTGTTTCAATCCATTTATAGATGCCATCTCCCAGAGGGATTTCAGGCAAGAGCATACCATCACTATTCACAAAACCCAAGTTTGTTGCTTTCTGTTTAACCTTATTAAGATTTAGTAAATTTGGTTGGGGTTGTTCTATTTGATATACGTTGATTCTATCAGGTACTTCGGGAAGACTTCCCGTGACGGTATTCAATTTATACGTTAATGCAGTTTGTGCTGCATTTTCAGGAAATTGTAATGCAGGGAGAGTATTAAAAGCATGGTTCGGTGTTTGTATTTTGGCAGGGAAAAGCATGTTTTTGATGATGATTACTCCTTGAAACAAAACAAAAAGAACAATCAATCCTCCAATTCCTAAAAAAGAGCCCAATAAAACTTTTTTTGATACTTCTACTGTTTGATGTAATGTCATACTACTATTGAGTATAGGCTAAATATCAAGTACAATTCAAGGTATCTATGGTAAGAACACGTATTCCTCCCAGTCCGACAGGACAAGATATTCATATTGGTAATGTATATACAGCATTGATCAATTTTGCTGTAGCCAAAAATCATAAAGGTAAATTTATTATTCGTATTGAAGATACGGATAGAACTCGTTTTCAAGAAGGTTCCGAAGAAAAAATTCTGTCATCTCTCAAAGCTTTTGGTCTTAAATATGATGAAGGTCCTGATATTGGTGGGCCCTTTGCGCCGTATCGACAATCCGAACGACTGCCACTCTATAAAAAATACGCAGAGGAATTAATCGAAAAAGGCGTTGCGTATTATTGTTTTTGTACAAAAGAAAGATTGACCAAACTTCGAGAAGAACAGATTGCTCAAAAAAAAACTCCAAAATACGATAAATTTTGTAAAGGAATCAAGAATCAAGAATCAAGAATGAAAGCAGGTGAACTGTATGTAGTTCGATTAGATATTCCTGAAAATAAGATAATTTCGTTTACTGATTTGATTCATGGTGAAATTGCTATTAATTCCAATGAAGTTGATGATCAGGTACTTCTTAAATCAGATGGCTATCCTACTTATCATCTTGGCGTTGTCATTGATGATCATTTGATGGAAATAACCCATATCATACGAGCTGAAGAATGGATCTCGTCAACACCCAAACATATTTTGCTTTATGAATCATTTGGTTGGAAACTTCCCCTTTTTGCTCATGTTCCTATCATCAGAAATCCTGATAAATCCAAATTATCAAAACGTAAAAATCCTGTTTGGGCATCATGGTATTTGGCGGAGGGTTTTTTGCCAGAAGCAGTTCTTAATTATCTTGCGCTTTTGGGTTGGAGCCATCCAGAAGGGAAAGAAATTTTTCCGCTTACAGAATTTATCGAGATTTTTGATCTGAAAGATATTAAACCTGTTGGTCCTGTTTTTGATATGAAAAAACTTACTTGGATGAATCAACAGTACATTCAAGCAAAATCAGATGAGGAGTTGAAAAAATTAATAATCAATTTCTATCCCAAAGCGAAAGAGTTATCTGAGGAGATACTCGACGCATTAATGCCACTTGTAAAATCTCGTATGGAGACGCTTAAAGATTTTGAAAAATTAACAACTGTCTTTTTTGCTAAGTCAGCGCCAACGCTTTCTGATCCAAAAGAAAAAGAATTGGCAAAAACGCTTCTTGAAAATTTCTCTAGTATTTCTGAATGGAATGATGCTATGCTATTGGAAACAATGAAAAATATCATGCAATTCCAAAAAATCCGTATGCCAGTTTTATATAAAATTTTAACGGGTGCAGAGCGAGGATTGCCGCTTCCTCAAACTTTGGCAATTCTTGGAAAAGAAAAAACAATATCGATTCTGAGAGACAGTATAAAATAATGAAACTACCATTTGCCCGAACAATTTCTTTTATTTTTAATCCTTTGATTGTTATTATTTTTGCGCCTTTTTTTCTCATTTATAAAACAACACATAATATCACCAGTGCATCTCATTGGACAGTCTACACGCTTATATTTTTACTTTTGCTAGCAGTTTTTGTTATTGTTGCTGTCAAGAAAAAAATCTTTACTGATTTGGATGTATCCAAAAGAGAACAGCGTCCACTTATTTTTTTAATTAGTATCCTTTTTACTCTTTTGTATATTGCGGGACTTGTTTTTCTCCATGGACCATTTATTCTTTTTACTCTTGCTTTTGGAATTATTTTGGGCATTGCTGTTGTTAGTATTATCAATAAACGTATTAAAGCAAGTGTCCACGTGGCAACAATCACCGCTCTTATTTGGGCTGTTGCTATTGGCTATGGTGGCTATTATTTATTCCTACTTTTACTTATTCCACTTGTTGCATGGTCTCGTCTTGCAACCAAAAGACATACGCTTTCAGAAATATTTGTTGGCGCAGGGGTGGGGAGTTTTTTGTCGTTATCAATATATGTTGCGGTAAAATTAATTTTTCATAAATAGTATGTTTAATGTAAAACGTTTTTTGAAATCATTTCATTATGCTTTGCAAGGGATTCACTATGCGCTTAATAATGACCAAAATTTAGTTGTACATTTTCTAGTAGCACTTTTTGTTATTGTGTTTAGTATTCTTATCGATGTCACGCCCTTTGAAATGGGAATTTTGGGCGTTACTATTTTGGTTGTTATTTCAGCTGAGATGATAAATAGCGCGATTGAAAAAATGGTAGATTTGATTACTAAGGAGCATAGAGCAGAAGCAAAAATAGCAAAAGATGTTTCCGCTGGGATGGTACTTTTAACATCAATTGGTTCTGCTATCATCGGTGTTCTTATTTTTCTCCCTCATATCCTCAGAGTCTTTCGATAAAAGTCAATAATAAAGCCTACTCATTGAACTGATCTTTGCCCTTGTAATATATACATATATGTCCACTCAAGAACAGCATGCGGAAGAATTTTCTTTTAGACAATACGTTCCCTTCACTACAACAAAAGCAATTCATTTTATAGTAATAATCGGGATCATCATTTTTTTAACGGTCTCTTTAATAATTTTGTTGCTGATGATCCACCAGAGATTACACAAAATCCTGTTATCCAGTCTATTCAAAATTTCCCACAATTTTTTTTCTGGAGGATTATTTTATATGGATAGAGAAGTAAACTGCTGAGTTTATAACTTAAATTAATATGTCTTGTCATAGTTTAGTGAATTCGGTATCATGAAAGAATGTTTCTTGATGCGACAATGATTGGGTTTATTGCTGCTTTTTTAACGACAATTGCTTTTTTGCCACAAGCGATTCAGACACTAAAAACACGGAGAACAAAAGATATTTCATTGCCGATGTATATTGCTTTGGTTGTCGGCATAGCTTTATGGTTTGTCTATGGTTTGATTCTGCAATCGATGCCGATTATTCTTGCCAATGGTATTAGCTTTTTGCTTGCTACTCCTATTCTTATTCTCAAAATACAAAATGGATAAAACTCTGCGAAAATTGGTGGGCTTGTTGAAGGGATGAAGCTTCATATGCTATAGTAGCTACATGTCAAATAGCAAGTTAACTCAAGCAGTTAATATTGAACAGAAACTGGCGTTATTTAACGACTATTGGAATCCGAAATTGGTAGGGGAAATCAATGAGCAAGAAGTAAAGGTTGTTAAGCTAAAGGGAGAATTTGTGTGGCACGACCATCCAGACGCAGACGAATTATTTCTTGTTATCAAAGGTCACTTGATTATTCATTTTCGAGATAAAGATGTTCAGGCAGAAGAAGGAGAATTTATTATTGTCCCAAGAGGTGTCGAGCATAAACCTGAAGCACAACAAGAAACACATATTGTCCTTATTGATCAAAAGGGGACTGTAAATACAGGAAATACAAAATCGGCATATACAGTAAAAAATCCTAAAAAGATTTAAGAGCTGATTAGCATAACTCAAAAGAAACGCCTAAGCAGCTCAATTGCTTAGGACGTTTCTTTTTCTTTTACCAAGAAACAACAAAACTCTCTTACGGAGTTGGTGTTGCTGAAGGAGTGGCTTGCATCCATTTTCCTGGTCTATGCATTCCTCCCATACCAAAACCTGGCATCACATAAGCAAAATTAATGCCTTGTGATTGTGCCCATGACTTCAGTTCAGTTTCCATTGCTTGGATTTGTTGCTTTCTTTGGTCAGCACTCAAATTTTTGAAATTGTCAGGATTATATTTTGTTTTAAGTGCTGCAAGTTCACTCAGGATAGCTTGTTTTTGCGCATCTGTTATTTTTCCTTCTTGCACAAGCTTATTCAATCTATCTTGCTCTCTTTGTTGCATATTCTGCACCATTTTTTGTTTTTGTTGACCTTTATAATTGTCAACGACAGATTGTACCTGTGATTGATCAAGATTAAATTTTTGTGCAATCATTTGAACAAGATTTGAAAAAGGATTACTTGTCGATTGCGCGTGCACTTGTGTGGCTCCAACACTCAGAAGCGTTGCCCCGCCCAGAACGACGACTGCCAGTGTCGGCATAAGTACTTTTTTGGAAATCATTTTATCGTATCACCTCCTTTCATAAGAACCAGAATATCAGACCTTTCTGAAAGAACGCTGAAGAGGGAAAAGGGAAGGATTTTTTTACTTGGTATCTTATGTATAATAGTGTTTTATGATAGAAAGAAGCAGTACAGAAAAGACCCCTGCAACGGAAAGAACATGGCAAGCAACTATTAACCCTCTTACAATTGGTCCAGCTATAACAGTAGTACGATTGTCTCGAGGTGAGATAAAGGAGCAATTTGCAGGTAGTACTAATCTATCAAGAGTATGTGTTAGTCATGTTGAAGGAGGGAGTGAAAAACCCCGTTTAGCTCAAATACGAAACGTAGTAGATCTTCCACCGATCGCAGATTTTGGATCTGGTAATAAAGTCGAACAGACCTTATTCATAAAAGCTGATAGTAGAGAGCCTATGACAAAGAGGATGTAGAGAAAGCAACTCATGCTGGTTTAGTGCGATATACACGAGTTACACGAGGCAAAACGCAGAAGGAGCTTGCAGAGGATCTGGGAATTTCAAGATCACGAATTGCTTTACTTGAAACCAACAGCAGACCTACAAGCCCTAAATTGCAACAAGATCTTACAGCCGCTCTTGGGCTCACCCCAGAGGATCCGCTTTATACGATTTTAGATACAAAGCGTGATGGGACAGAGCCTGTAATATCGAATGAAGCATATCAGTCATTGGTAGCAGGAAAGGTTGTCTTTCATGACCCATCACTCCGTCAAGAGATTCCTCCAATATCACCTATTGAACAAGAAATAATTAATAAAAGGGGAGATCTTACATTTGGACAAATGCTTAAATCTATTCGAACCAATAAACTGGGTGATGATGTCAGTAAGAGAGAATTAGCAAGCAGAACCGGAACATCAATAAATGAGGTAAATTTGATAGAAAACGAAAAAAGAAAGCCAGATGGACTTATTGTTGTCCGTATTGCTGGAGCACTCGGCTATGATCTCCATCATCCCATAACGCAATCATTACTTGAAAAATTAAGATCACAATCTAAATAAGATAAAATTCAGGAATGATTTGACAGAGAACTGTCTATAGTATACAATCTCTCTACACTTTCCCGGAATACACCCCACTGCCTTCGTATTTTGTATTCTGCAAGTACTTAGACTATGAAAGTATTTGAAAAAATAACTCGTGGAGCTAGTGCTCTTCGAAAGAAATTTGTTATTACAAGTAAAAAAAACTACAAGAGAGGGACTGTTTTTATCAAAGCTCGTCCACTTGGTAGTTTTTTTATCGTACTTGGTTTGTTGTTCCTTATTATTATCGTCGGACAAATTTTTCAAAAAAAAGCTACTGAGCAAACCAAAAAACAGCCAGTAAAATCAGTAACAATCTACAGTGTTGGTACGTCGCCTAAAGCGACATTTCAAGCAAAAGTTGAAAAATCTGGCGTTGTCAAAATCATGGCACAAACATCAGGTGTTGTCCAAAGCGTTTTGGTAACAGAAGGCGACAATGTTGACAGTGGACAACAACTCATTTCTTTATCATCCAATTATCAAGGTGGCAATGCTGCGTCAGTTCAGAGACAAATTGCCCAATCACAATACCAAAATGTCCTTGATACGTTTGGTACACAAAAAGATTTAATTAACAATCAACGCGATGTTGCAACAACATCGGCTGATAATGCACAAAAAATGCGAGATATTGCAAGGCAGGCTGTTGATCAAACAAATTCATTGATTGATACCAATCAATCTCAACTTGATCAAATGAATCAAAATTTGCAGGATTTATTGGCAACCAATCAAACAAGTAGCAATATCTCAACCCTGCAAGGCTCGATAAGTCAACTCCAAGGCGGGATTAATCAACTTCGTGAAGCAAATAGAAGTGCTGATTATGCTTCAAATAATGAAAATGATCCAGCAAAACTTGCAAATTTACAAAAAGATATCACTTTAAAGCAGCTTGATATTCAAGAAAAAGGAATAGATCTGAATAAACAAGTCTCACAACTTCAACTCAATTTGGCCTACATTAATGAAGCAACAATGTTTCCGGCCAGTCCATTTGCTGGAACTGTTGAGCGAGTCTCTGTTCACGAAGGACAGCTTGTCACTCCAGGAACTGTCCTTGCAATAATTACCTCGCCAACTGTGAAAGCAACTGCTATTTTGACTGTTCCTGAAAGAATTGCCAAAGTCATTGCGCTTGGTGAGCCAAGTGAGTTAACAATAGGCGATAAAAAAGTTGCTGTGACACCTTATTATGTTTCGTCACAAGCAACAGATGGACAACTTTATTCTGTTTTTTATGATATTCCAGAGGATTATCAAGATCAGCTTTCTGATAGTGAATATATTGCAATTGGTGTGCCTGTCGATACAGCCAAAACAACAGCCGCCGATCCTTTGTTGCCAATTGACGCAGTTTACCAAACCCAAAATTCAGCATTCATTTTGATCGTCAAAAATAACAAAGCCCAAACCAAAACAGTCAAACTTGGCAAAATTCTTGGTGATTATGTTGAAGTACTTTCTGGACTGACTGATGGAGATGAAGTCATCTTAGATCGTAATGTTATTTCGGGAGATAAGATAACGATTAAGTAATATATGTATGGCAGAACTAACAACATATTTAAAAAAATTACAATTTGATCCAAAATTGAGTAAGAGTATCTTTGCTCGTTATCTACAAAATACGAGACTGGTTATTCTTATTATTTTATTGGTGTGTCTTATTGGTGCAGCAAGTTTTGCTACTTTGCCGCGTATTTTGAATCCTCAGATTAAAATCCCAATTGTCATTGTCTCAACAACACTTCCTGGTGCATCGCCAAAAGATATTGAGTCTTTGGTAACGATTCCTGTTGAGGATGGTGTTTCGGGATTGCAAAAAGTGAAGACCGTTACCTCAACATCACAAGATTCTTCTTCAATTGTTACTTTAGAATTTGAATCCGGTGTTGATCCAGATAAAGCAAAGTCAGATGTGCAGTCAGCAGTTGATAGCATTACCACATTGCCAAAAGATACCAAAACTCCATCTGTACAAAAGCTAGATTTTGAAAATGAACCAGTGTGGACATTTTCTTTAAGTAGTCAAACAGATTATCTTAGTCTTGTGCGATTTGGAAAAACACTTCGCGACGGTCTCAAGGAATTACCAACGATTGATAATGTGACGACAACTGGACTTGATGATGAAGAAATTCAAGTTTTGATAAAACCTGACAAAATTGCAAGTTATGGCATTAATCCAACAACACTTTCACAAACAATTCAAGCAGCGACCGGATCATATCCTGCAGGAGCAATTGATACCAGCACGTCATCATTTGTTTTAAGTGTTGACCCGACAGTAACAACAGTTGCAGATTTACGAAATATCCGTATTACCAGTAACGGAACATCATTTTTACTTTCTGATATCGCTGATGTCCAAAGACGTACCAAGCCAAATGCAGCAGCTTCTTATATCGCAAGTAAAACGCAAAAGCCTGTGCAAACGATTCGTTTTGATGTTTACAAAACAAGTAGTGCCAATATTACAAAGTCTATTGCCGATGCCAAGAGATTGACAGATCAGATGACTGGGCAATATAAAGG
>DASQPC010000013.1:0-4218 GCA_035644155.1 Candidatus Methylomirabilota bacterium | reverse complement strand
TACAAAGGCTATGATGTTGATGACATAGGGTACGTTAATAATCATAGTTATAACCTCAAGAACAGCCAGACAATGCCAATGCCTGTCATTATTATAATAATAACAAGAACTACGTTAAAAAGGATAGAGAGCTGAATCATTCGGCCCGCAAGTGGATTGCGTCCCAAGGCTTCAAGCCCGGTTGTAATTGTGCGTGAGAAGATAATAAATCCAAATCCAAATGAAGCGATAAGAATCAATGCGGAAATAACATACTTAAAGACATTTAGTGGCTCTTCATACGTCGCAAGTTGGCTTAGGGCAAAGATTTGCAAAAGTGAGCTGTTGACTGGTGAACCAAGCTGTAAAAAATGGAGATTGAGGGTGACTGCGATTTTTTTGATATCTTTTGGCCCGCTAAATGTCGCATCTTGTAATGCCTCACCGATAATATAACCACTTTTTGTTGCTTTCATGCCGACACCACTTTGTTCTGATGCCGCAACGAAATCGCCTTTTTTAATGGATCCATTGATATTATTTACCTTGACAAAAACAGTTCCGACATTGACGACAGGAACACCTTTTTGTTGTGAGTTGGTTTTAAGGGCAATCGCGGGTTTACTCGTTACAACGCCGACTATTTGCGGATCATAGGCTCTTTGACTTACGAAATAGCCTTTTGCAGTTGAACTAATAATGTCTCCATCTTCAATTTTTCCATTGACTGGTAAATATGTGGCAATACCGATAGAGCTGATATCTGCAGCAGAAACGTGTTGTAGAGGAAAGATAGTAAGTATAACGAGAGATAAGAGACTGCAAATAAGCAATTTGGGCAGTTTTTTCATAGCAAACCAGAAGGCAATTTTTGCCTCCTACATTTTATAGTACACAGACAGATAAAAACTATCAAGTGAGAAGAGTGTAAGAAGTGTTTTACTTTAATGCAATTGTATAAAGGGTGGGTAAGATACCGGCATTATTCAAGTTGGTCAGAATAACAATTTTTGATCCATCAGGCCAAGGGAAAACATAATAATCCACAAATGGGCCAGCGTACATGGTGGTTAGATTTGATCCGTCATCCTCGATGATGCCAATTTTTTTATCGTGAATAGAAAGTAAGTGATGTGAGTCAGGAAACCAAGAAAAAGGCAACATACAGTCAGGACTGGTCGTTGTGCAAAGATCATCAATCGTATCCATGAGTCTGGTATTAATATCTTCCTTGATGTCATAGACATAAATCGCGCCTTTTTTCAAATCACGGCGTTCGTAGAGAAGGTTGTTGCCAATAATACGAGGTTTAATGAAGATAGGCATTTGGGCTGACTCAGATGCTTGATACAAAATTTTATTTTCATCGGGAGACCAGGAGAGAATATGGAAGTTTGCATGAGCAAATTTTTGTACAGGAGCCTTAAGCGATTTTAACCGAGCCGTTTCTTTTGCCTGTAGTTGGCTTGCCCAGAGATCTGTGGTTGTTTTTAAGGTTGCAGTGATATCTTGGGGTGTATCATTGAAGCCATCTGTTTTCAGAAGATAATAGGTGATTCCATTGGTTGTATTTGGTATTTTTGCCAGAATTTGTTTGCCGTCCGGCGACCAAATCAGATCTGCTTGCGAGAAGAGATCCAGCGTGTCATCAACGAGTTGTGTTGAGTTGCTTTGTCCAGCTAAGACAGGGAAGCTCCGATTTGCCATATCCAGGACATAAATACCATTTTTCTTTGCTGAGTCAGAAGCAATTTTAAAGGCAAGTTTGGTTCCTGATGGATCCATTGTGGCAGCTTCAACTCCAAAGGCTGAAATACTCTGTAAAGTAGGAGCCTTAGGCAGAAGAAGCGCATCTTCGTCAATAACAACTTCTCTTTGAATTTCAATATCTTTTTGCCAATCATTATAGCCATCTTTACTAATTTTTATTGTATATTTACCAGGTGTCAAGTTGAGGCTATTGTCAGTTGCGGTGGTTAAATGACCGTCAACATAGACTTGGGCACCTGTTGGTTTACTCGTTACTTGCAGAATTCCTGTTTTGGATAATTTAGGTTCTCCTTGCTGAAAACCAAATCGATAGCCTTTGCCATATAAGATGACAAGTATTGTGGAAATAACCAACAAAAAAAGGACAAACAAAGAAATAGCAATTTGCCTTCTTATCGATCGTTTCGGTTCGACAGCTTGTTCTTCTTTCGATACTGGTTGCTGTTTTGGTGTTTTCATAGCAGAAAGAGTTAAAACAGATTATACTCTCAAAATACACCCCTTGCAACAAAACAGTACAGTGGTATAGTATAAAAACACAAGGCCAAAAGCTAAAATGATAGAGATAATAGATGTTTTGATATATTTATTATTGAAAATGTAAAAAATGTTTAATCTTACTTTTCCTACAACAAAACGTATCGGCATTGATCTGGGAACTGCGAATACTCTCGTTTATGTGGTCGGAGAGGGAATTGTGCTTAACGAACCAACAGTTGTTGCTGTTACAGCAGAAGAAAATCGTGTTGTTGCTGTTGGTCGCGAGGCCAAAGAAATGTTAGGAAGAACGCCTGGCAATGTCACGGCGCTTCGTCCACTTCGTGATGGCGTGGTTGCTGATTATACCATTACTGAGGCAATGCTCTCATATTTTATCGATAAAGTTTGCGGGAGAGCACGATTCTTCAAACCTGAAGTGATGGTTTGTATCCCATCTGGTGTGACACAAGTCGAGAGACGAGCTGTACTTGATGCGACGATGTCAGCTGGTGCTAAAGTTGCGTATCTTATTGACGAGCCGCTTGCGGCTGCTATTGGCGCAAAGATTCCTATTGCACAGGCAGCAGGACATATGATTGTGAATATTGGCGGTGGTTCAACGGAATCAGCCGTAATTTCGCTTGGCGGAGTCGTGGTGCACAGTTCTGTTCGGGTTGCTGGTAATAAGATTGATGAGTCAATTGCCAATTTTGTTAAGAAAAAATTTAACTTATTGATCGGCGAGACAACAGCAGAAACAATTAAAATTCAAGTTGGCAATGCTATTGCGGATATGGATAAGAAACGCGCTGGCAATCTGACGAGCATGGAGGTTCGGGGAAGAGACAATATTACGGGACTTCCTCGAACAATTATCCTTGATGAGGTACAGGTAAATGAGGCAATTAAGCCGGTTCTTATGGAAATTATCAAAGGCGTGAAAGAAGTTTTGGAACAATGTCCACCGGAGCTCGCGAGTGACATTATTGATAAGGGAATTGTTATGTCAGGAGGTACTTCGCTTCTGACAAACTTTGACAAATTAATGACTGAGATGACGGGCGTGCCGTGCCATGTGGCTGAGGATGCTCTTTTATGTGTTGTTCGAGGGACTGGTGTCGCAATGGAAAATATTGAACTCTATAAGCGGAGTATTAATAGAAAATAAAATGACATCCTGTATAGTTAATTTCTTTTAGCAAAAATAGTGGCTTTTCTTTTAAAAATGAAGAGATTTTTCATAAAAACAAAAGACTTATAGAGATTAATTTCTCTATAGCGCAATTTTTGACAGACAATAAGGCTATAGATCGGAAATTAAGTTCATATTTTGTACAATTAGATTGATCATAAAATGATTTTTAACTCTTTTTTTATTCCGATTGTTTGATTTATAGTAATTTGTGAAATATGTTAAGCACGATAAAACTCCTCGGAGTTACCATAACAAACGAAACAGAAAAAAAAGTCTCAGAGTATGTATTGGAAGCACTTGAAAGCACGAAAAAAAAGCTTTTTATCGTTACTCCCAACCCAGAGATCCTCGTCTACTCCCAAAACGATTTAGCCTACAAAACCAAACTAAACTCAGCAGATGTGTCTTTGCCTGATGGAGTAGGTGTTTTACTCGGCGCAAGACTTCTTGGAAAACCTCTTAAAGAGCGAATTCCAGGGGTAGAATTCATTGAAAAGCTTTGCGAGAAATCAAAGGAAAAACCTGTGTCCATGGGATTTTTGGGGGGACGAAGCGGAGTAGCAGAACTAACAGCAGAGCGCTTGAAGAAAAAGTATCCCTGGATTAATGTTGTATTCGTTGGAGAGGAGTGGAGAGAAAGGAAAATAGACATTCTTTTTGTTGCCTTTGGGTTTCCTAAACAAGAGGAGTGGATTTATGAAAACTTACCAAATCTTCCGGTAAAAGCTGCCATGGGCGTTGGGGGTGCGTTTGATTACATCAGTGGAAGTGTTCCTCGTGCGCCACGTTTTGTA
>DASQPC010000012.1:0-17987 GCA_035644155.1 Candidatus Methylomirabilota bacterium | reverse complement strand
TCATGTCACGCCGGAGAAATTTCCTGAGCTGATGTGTGAATTTTGCTATCGATTTTCACATCCTGAAATGTTTAAATCTCCCCGTTATTACTTGCAAAACACGTTACGCCTTGCGCCAACTCGGTAGTAAACCCTAATTCGTATATTGACAAAATGTACATATTGTACTACGAATTATTTATGACAATTGTTGTATCAATTAGTCAATTTCGTCAACATATCGCAGACTATATTGAAAAGGCTCGGGCTGGAAATACTGTTATTTTACAGGATGAAAAAAAAGGTCAACAGATTATTAAACTTGTAGGAAAAAAATTCAACTCTGAAGCATTTGGACATGCTTTGAAGGAAGCAACTGGTATTTTCACTGCTGAAAATCATCCTGAATGGCAAACAAAAAATGACGTAATTAATTGGGTAGAAAAAGGAAGATTAGATTCAGATCGTACCTTCTAACCATGTATTTAATCGATACAGATATTCTTATATGGGTTTTACGAGGAAATAAAAAGTATGAAGATTTTCTTCAAGAACTCAAAGATAAAGGTACAATGTCTATCTCAACAGTAACTATAGCTGAAATATATAAAAATATTTTCCCCTCTGAGATAGTAAAAACCGAAAATGCATTAAATGAGTTTCAAGCATGGGATGTAAGTACTTCCATTGGAAAACAGCCAGGATTGTATTGGCAAGAATATCCCAAAAAATTAAAAAATCTTAATCTAAAAGACTGTCTTATTGCAGCAACAGCAAATGTTCACAGTGCAAAATTAGTAACACTTAATTCAAAATATTTTCCAATGAAAGATATCTCTGTATTAATTCCTTTAACTAAGTAATGCCAAGCTTCTTGAGTCTTTCATGGGTACGGAATAAACTGAGGAAATCATATATCCAATTATGGATGACAATCTATGGTTTACGGAGTTTGGCGGAAATGCAATCGGTCGGATTAATCTTAATCCTCCAACAGTTACTCCTACACCAACTCCCAAAATTGTTCCATTGCTCAAACAAGGTGTATCTCCTTATACAGATAATGATCCTTCATGGGAAAATGAAACTCTGAAAGTTTTGGAATTTCCAAAGCCAGCAACTGATGATTATCGAATTGAGATAAGCTCTTCAAATGGACAATCCTATCAAATGGATACATCTATTATTACTCAAGAAAGAGAAACAAAGACTCAGACACTAACTGGTCAACTATCCACTGATACTACCAATGCTTTTACTCTTACTTATGATAAGCAATCAACAGAAGCAACAGAAATTATACCTATTGTTATAACACTCCAAAGTCTGAAGGCAGATTTGCAGAAATTTTATGAACAAGGAAAAATCGATAATCAAACAGTGTACAGAAGTCTTAAACTCAAAGTAGACCTTGCCATCCAAGCAAGTCGTGTGCAACCAGAATTTTTGAGTAAAAGATTGACGATCTTTGCATTAAAAGCATTTTTAGTTGAATTAAATTCTCATAAAGAAAGACATAATAGTCAAGAAGCATATCAAGTTCTTAAGAATGAAACTGACTTTTTGATAAACAAATACAATAATTAATTTTTACCTCCTCAATTAGTCTTTTCTCTATCCAGGGATACAATATGATACAATCACTTATTAATCATGGGTAATAAAGAAAGACGCGCATTTCAACCAACTCCTGAACCAGGGCCTAGAGATTCTCAATTACCTATGGCTTGTCTCGATTTATCTGTTTGGGGACAAAATTCTCCTGTTAGAAAACGAGGTATTTTCCCTTCTGGCTCAACAGAATACTATATATATCCTCCTTACCATACTGTTACCTATCCTCATATTGATGATCAACATAATGAACGAATGAATAGAAATAGAGAGACAGTAAAACAATTAATTGCGCCTGATGTTCAATTAACCAACTCTGATGTACAAGAACTTGTTGCAGCTTATTATCTCGGCTATCAGTACTCTCCATACTATCGTTATAAAACAGGCTTACCTTATCCAAATCCAGAAGAAAAATGTTTTGCTCCTATTAAAGTAACCTACGAGGATATTGGCGCGGAAAGACGGACTGCATCTTCAATCCTTTTGATACCTCTCGTGAACGATCTTAAAGATGCGTTTGAGACAACTCGATATAATGGTCTCTGGGCAAGTTTCCGTGCAGCTTCATCTCAAAAAAATCTGGTGAAAGTTGATGTATTATTATCTGGAAAACTGCTACCCCAAGATGAAGCTCCACGGTGGCATGAGGTATGGTTAATCCCACCTGAGAAACTTCCTGGTTAAAATAGAGATATACTTTTGCTTAAAAAACATCTTGGCGAGAAAGGATATTCTTTTCCTGACCAATAAGTATCATTCTTTTTAGTCGTAAATATTTTCCCCCGTTAGCATGCCAAGTGCTAATTGGATAGCTGTTTGAGGTGGTTGTTTTTGGCCTTTTACTTGCTCTTTTGGCTTAATATCAACTGGCGTGATCATTGCTTCAAACGCACTATTTATTAAATTCCATAAATTAGTTTGACCAATCTTTTTCACTTTTTGCACCCACTCTGCCCATGTACCATCTTCTGTACCAAATTTTTGTGAAGCACCACTGATAGCATTTTCTGGTACGACAACGGGAAGATTGAGATCATCACCTGAATATTGAAAATCTGCATGTTTTTCAGATACATTAAGACCTAATCGGATAGCACCACCAATAATCATCATCTCTCGTGCTAATTTTGCGTTTTCATCAACAATAAATTGCATTTTCTCCGGTTTGTCATCTTTTTTTTCTTTTCGGTTTTCAGGTACTCTATAAAAGATTTGCACAGGTTGAGGCTTTTCTTTTGTTAAAGGCTGTGTTTGTGCCTTTTCTGACTTTGGAACAATTTGTTCTTGGGTTTGTACTATGACTGATTCTTTTTTGTCATTTGATAATTTCTTCACAAGACGAATCGTTTCTGTAACCAATTTTAATGGTTCAGGTTTTATCTCTTGCGGTTTTTGCACGGTTGGTTTTGGTGTTTCTGTTGGTTGTTGTATCATTTGTTGTAATTCTGTTTGAATCTTTTGTATTTGTTTCTGTTCCATCTTTTGCACTACTGGTATTGCTTTTTCTTGAATCGGCCGCACAATAGGAAAGCGTATTGGTTCTATAGGATTTTGTTCTGTCTTTGGTGTAGGCAAAGCTGTTTCAAAAACTGCTTTTTTGGTTGCTGGAAATTCAAAATGTACCTTTGGAAGTACTATTTTCACTTTTGTATCAAATGGTTTTTTGTCTAGAACTGGCGCGATATCCATTGTTGGAGCGACAAATGGTACTGTTGTCTCAAAACGAAAAGATCGTGCAGGAGTTTCTGCTTTGCCAAGCGGTGCTGGTGTAAAACCACCAAGCTTGAGCTCTGCGCCCGTTTTTATCGAACGAAAGCTCTGAGTATCCTTTGTTGGCGCAGAAATACGCATCGATATGCCTGATGTTGATCTACTAGCACCTCTGCTTGAGATTCTTGGTCCCATTTCTGCTGTTCTCATATGGTAGCAGTATACTGCCTAGACAAGCCCATAGCTTGACATTAATCTTACAAGAATTTTATAAGGTTATGTGGGTATTTTGTAACATAAATATCAAGTTTAGATCGTAAATATACCTATAATAGCTTCAGGAGGAAACAAACATGATGAATTTTTTTAAAAATAACAACAAAAATTATCGCCAAGCAGATTTGTGGCTTGAGGCATTTGCGATCCGCGAAGAGCAAAAAAAAGCATTGCAATTACAACAAATAACTCAATCGCAAGAAGATTGCTCCGTTGAGCTAAGCGAAATTCGCAATGACGAAATAAAACAACACCCACAAGTTATTTTTAGCAAAGCTGATGGAGGACACAATAACGAAGAAGCATCAAAAATCCAGCAAATTTATGCTGAACTTGAAGATTTGCCACTTTCTCCGATCTTTGCTCTTATTTAAACAAATTTTTGTAAATCAAACGAAGTCCGGTGTAGCTCACACAATCCATATTTCCCTATCGCATCTCTATGCTTTTTTGTCCCATAACCTTTGTTGGTAGCAAAATCATAGTTTATAAAATCTTTATGCAACTCTTCCATGCGCTCATCTCTATAGACTTTGGCAATAATTGATGCCGCCGCAATTGAGATACTGAGACCATCACCATGCACAATTGGTTTTTGCTGATTTCGTGAAATATTATCAATATAAAACGCATCAATAAGAATAAAATCCGGTTTGATTGGAAGTTTTTTGACTGAATCCTGAAACGCTTCTTGGGTTGCTTTCCCGATACCGAGTTGATTGATGATAGGAACATCGATCTCGGAAATTGCAAAAGCAAGCGCCTGTTTTTTGATAACTTCTGCTAGTTCTTTGCGGACTTTTGGAGAAAGTTTTTTGGAGTCATTGACAGGCTTTGGTGAGCTAAAATTTTGCGGCAAGATGACTGCTGCCGTGACGACTGGACCTGCAAAACAACCTCTGCCTACTTCATCAATACCTGCGATAAAACGCATCCCTTGATCCCACAATAATTGTTCCTGCGCAAAAGTTGGCTTGTTATTTTGCTTCAAGCGCTGCATATTTTTGAAGATTAGTGTTTATCTTATCCATCAATTCGCGAGGTTGTATATTTTGTAGAGACTCTGATGGCATTTCTCTTTCATAATGCCTTTGACCTTCAGGATCACTGATATTTTTTATAACACCAAATGCTGACGCAAGAGGATCTTGACGTTCAGCCGTATGTGCTTTTTTGAATGTATTATTGAATAAATCATGTTCGTTTGGTGAAAGTCCATTGCCTTGTGATTCATGAAAGTGAGCGAGCGTTGTTTGATAATCAAAACCTGTATTAAGTGACAGCCATTTAAAATACATCCATTGTGCTACTTCACTACCTCGTGATTTGGCAAAACTGTCCATAAGTGCTGAAAGAAAATTCTCTCGTGTTATTTTTTCCGGAAATTTATATTTTTCTGGATTATCAATTTGATGCTTAAAATCTTCAGCTGTTAATTCATAATGAGTAACTTTTTTATGTTCGAAGGGAGTGATTGAATGATTTTCCATAGTATTAGTCTAACAGATTTTCTTCAGCTCCTTCTTCAAGAAGATCTAAGCCTTTAATTGGCGGAAGTGATGCTCCAACAATACCTTGCATACTGCCGACAATATTGGCTGTACTCACGAGTATTCTTTGTGCTTGGGCTTCTCGTTGTTTCCACGATTTTTCAAATGCTGCCCGTTCTTTGGTAATTTGTACTAATTGTTCTCGATATGATTCAACAACATTTTCTACTTGTTGTTGAAATTCATGGCTTGTAATGTAGTTATAAAGTACATCGGCCTTTCCACCTTTGTTGGCAGAAATCGCTTTTTGGTAGCCGACATCCAAAAGATTTTTACGCAAGCTCGTTGCCACGGGGACGATAAGATCATAACTACAAATCCAAACTCCTTCTTTGATGCCAAATCCATTTTCTGCTTCTTTGGGCAAAACCATACTTACGATGACTGCGCAGAGAGCTTTTTCTGATCGTAAATCTTCTTTCAGTTTGCCAAGCCATTTATCTGACCATTCTTTGGTACGTTTTGATTCCCAGAGGATTGTCCCGCAAACAAATCCTTTCGGACTCTTTACGATATGTTTTATATCAGCTCCTGTAATTCCTTTGCCAACAGGCTCAATAGCATCGTGTGGAAAAGCAGTTCTTAAGAGATTTTCCATTTCTAATTCCAAAACTTCCCCTTGCAATTGTTGTGATTTTTGTTCGGCTTTTCGTTGTGCTTCAACGAGTGCCTTTTTGGTATCATCAAGTTGCTTTTTGAGTTCTGCATTTTCTAAGTCAGATTTTTCCTTGAGCGATTTGGAAAGTTCTTCTTGTATCCTTTCCCGTTCGGTAAGCAGTTTTTTTTCCATTTCTACTTCTTTTTGTTGTTGTTCGTCTTGAAGTTTGCGAAATGCTTTCATCTGATCTAACAGATCGTTTTGCAGTTTATCACTTTTTTTTCGCACTTCTTCAAGTTCATTTGCGGAGTTTTTCAAGGTAAGTTCTACTTCTTCTTTGATGCGTTTTTCTGCTTTTTTTTCGATGTCTTCTGAAAACTTTTCTAGTTCCTCTTTGTGCTTGCTTCTTTCTTCGCGTAATATATCTTCTTCAATTTGGTGTTTGAAGGCTTGGCTAATTTCAACATCTTTACCGCAATGAGGACATACGACAGTATTCATATATTTTGTAGATTTTATAATACCTTGCCAGCCCACTTGATGCAAGTCGCTCTTTTGATTAGGTAATTGACAATCTAGAATAGTCAGGAGTATACTAACTTTTTTATGAATGTAGAAACATCAACTAAAAAACATCCCAAAGAGCGTATACAAGATTCTATAACGAGTCTTAGTAGAATTTTTAATACTGATCCTTTTACTCATAAAGCCTTTGGCGAGTGGGCAAAGTACTATGAAGTATCTAGTTTTCTTTCTGAAATACACCAACATTTAAGAAATAAACCTGAAGGTTCTACCAAAGAAACTTGGGAAGCAACCAGACTTAGCTTATATGAAAAATCTCGTAATCTTGATGCAGAAAAAAAAGCTCTGGAGAGTCGCCTTAATGGGGAAAATCAGCCTCCAGTTGTTCAAAATACTTTATTTTATTTACAGAGAGAGATTGGAGGTTTAAAAAGATATTATAGTCAGATTGATGGTGTAGATCCGAATGTAGCAACAGCTTCTACATTACGAGAAATTGTCGGCAATATTAATAGGCTTTAAAAAGCAAAATCCACGCCTGTTTTCTCTCATCATTGACACCTTTCTTCTCTTTTGCTAGCATGGATTCGGCCTCATGAAAACATTACTTCGCAACCTTATTATTTACTCCCTTATTCTTTTTCTTCTCCCACAACTGATTCCAGGGGTCACAATAGGTGGTGGACCTTGGACGATATTGATCGGTGGGCTTGTATTGACAGTCCTTTTTCTTGTCTTAAAGCCAATACTAAGTATTATTAGCTTTCCTGTTAATATAGTGACACTTGGGTTATTTAATATATTCATCAACGCAATTCTGCTTTATCTTTTAACTGTTTTTGTCACAGAAGTTACAATTAACGCTTTTACCTACACAAAAATGAGCTTTTTTGGATTTACGATCCCTAAATTAGTATTCAATACCTTTTTTGCTTATCTCTACTCTACTTTTGTACTGACTGTTATTAATTCATGTATTCGTTGGCTCATATCATAGGCAGAAAGCAGATATTGTGGTATAATAAACGGATACTATGTGGCACAATATCTTGACTGTCGCGCAAATTATTATTTCTGTTCTTATTGTTGTTGCCATTCTTTTACAAGCACCTGAAGGTGGATTATCTCCTGTTTTTGGTGGTGGTGGAGAAATGTACCGAAGTAAAAGAAGTGTTGAAAAATTTCTTATCGTTGCAACAGTTATTCTATCTATTCTCTTAGTTACCCTCTCCGTGTTACTTCTCCTACCACAATTGAGATAAATTATGTTAGTTATAAGACGAAGACTAATTTTTTGGCTGATTAAAGCATATATAAAAAAGTCCGGGAAAATAATAATTCTTTCTTTTCTCCTAGGGCTTATTATCTTTTTTTCTTTTATTTATGGGTCAAGGTATTTTGCAAGAATTGTTCCTGTCTATAAAAAAGAATCAATCGGTGTCATTGGCGCGTATAGACAAGACGAGCTTCCTTCGCTTATTACCAATAAATTCTCCCGAGGTCTTACGACAATTGAAACTAATGGGACTATCAAACCAGATCTTGCGCAAAGTTGGGAAATTAAAAATAATGGAAAAACATATATTTTTCATCTCAAACAGCATGAGTATTTTAGCGACGGTGTTAACGTAACCTCCAATACCATTTCATATAATTTTTCTGACGTTACGACAAATAGACCAGATAAATATACCATTGTTTACAATCTAAAAGATGCCTATACACCTTTTCTTGTTACTGTCTCACGGGGAGTTTTTGAAAAAGGATTTATTGGCGTTGGCAACTATCGCATTGAAGATATCAAATTGAATGGAAGTTTTGTTCAATCATTAACAATTGTTTCTGTTAAAAATAAATTTGATACGATCCGTTTCCAATTTTATCCAAGCCAAGAAGCATTGAAGCTTGCTTTTTTATTAGGAGAGATATCAAAAGCTACGGGATTGACGACACCAACGTATAAAAATGTTGATTTTAAAAAAAACGCAAATACTAGGGTAAATAAAGTTACCAATTATGCTCATTTAGTAACGCTTTTCTATAATACAACCGATAGCGAACTTTCAGATAAAAAGGTGAGAATCGCGCTTAGCTATGCGTTGCCTGATGGATACACCTATGGCCAAAAAGCCTATATGCCTTATTCTCCTGAAAGCTACTATTATAATATAGATGTTACACAGAAAAAACAGGATTATGAGCATGCAAAATTACTTTTGTCTTCTTCGCCTCATTTGACAATTAAAACGCTTCGAAATTATAGAAAAACAGCAGATGCGATTGCTGCGACCTGGAAAAATATTGGGATACAAACAACTATTGAAGAAGTTGATGGTATGCCTGATCATTTCCAGGTTTTTTTAGGGGATTTTTCTATTCCGAAAGATCCTGATCAGTATACGCTCTGGCATTCTGGGCAAATAAATAATATAACGAAATATAAAAATCTCCGTATTGATAAGCTTTTGGAAGATGGAAGAAAAACTGCCGATAGTGAGAAACGTAAAGCAATCTATATGGATTTTCAGAAATATCTGATGGAAGATGTCCCCGCTTCATTTCTCTACTTCCCGTATGAATATGATTTTGTGAGAAAATGATACAGTTTTAAAATACGGCTTTACTTCTTAACTTTCGGTGATAGGTAATTGCAAATCGGTGTGCTTCATCTCTGATCCGCATAACCAACTGAAGCGCTTTGGAGTTTTTGGGTAAAAGAACTTCCGTAAAATTTTCTTCAGAAGAAACAGTATTGGGGGAGTTTGGTATCACAATTGTTTCTTCTTTTTTTGCTAGCCCTACTAAAGGAATATTTATCCCTCTTTGAGAAAGTGCATCAAGAGCTGATGAGACTTGTCCTTTTCCACCATCGACAACGATAAGATCAGGTGTATGCCATTCATCATGCAAAAATCGTCTCTTTAACATTTCTTTCATCATGGCAAAGTCATTTGGCTTGCCATCTTTTTTGATTTTAAATTTGCGATATTGCGACTTATCAATTTCTCCGTTGGTCAAAACAACCATCGATCCTGTGGCGTTTGTTCCTTGGATGTTGGAAATATCATAACACTCAATTCTCTCTAACTTTTGTAAAGCAAAACTGTGTTGATTGAGAATACGCATCAACTCATCAAGTTCTTGTTGACGAAGATCAGTCCGAAGATTGGGATTAACATCATACTCAAAAGGTCGATGAAATGGCTGTGTGACAATGCTGAGTGCATTAATTTTTTTCTGTACAACAAGTGCTTCTTCATAACGTTCATTACTGCTTAAGACCTCTCGATCTTTCTCAAGCTCATTCATAATTTTTTTTGATTCTCCTTCTAGCATTCGGACCATTCCTCTGATATTTTTTCGATATTCTTTTTGTAATTCCGGAGAATCAAACATAGGTGGACACGGACACAGACCGAGATGGTGATAGAGACAAATTCTTTTTGGGTGATTAAGTACTGACTGGAAAGGGAAAATTTTCCGGATTATTTTGAGAACCAACTTTACTGCTCCGGCATTTGGGTAAGGACCAAAATAGATTGAATGTGGATCATCTTCTCGTCTGGCAAGCAGTACTTTAGGATACGCGTCTTTTGCAGTAATCCGAATAAGAATATATGCTTTACTATCGACCAGACGGATATTATATTTTGGTTTGTACTTCTTAATATAAAACGCCTCAAGAAGTAATGCTTCAAGTTCTGATTCAACAATCGTAACTTTAATTTTTGTAACCTGCTCAACAAGTGTCTTTGTTTTACCATAGAGCATAGAAGGATTCGCAAAATACGAAGAGACACGTGACTTCAAATCTTTGGCTTTTCCGACATACAGGATTGTGCCAGATTCATCGAAGAACACGTACACGCCTGATTTTGATGGTAATGATAAATAAGATGATCGCGAGTATTCCAAGAATAATTCCTCCTATTCCCCATAACGTCAGAAAGAAAGGTGCAATTTTTACTGTTTGTTCACTCGTTTTGCTGCCTAACTCTGAATCGGGGGCAGAACGTATTGTAAAGCTCGCATTAGTATTTGTCAAAAAAGATGTTCCACGAAATCCTACATCCCAGGTATGATAACCAAACGGTGGTATCTGTGTCGTTGCCAATGATTGATTTTGAGGCAAAAGCATTGTTGAAGTAAGTGAGATGATTTGCGGGGAAAGTTTTTGGCTGCCGGTATTGGTTATGGTCACCTTACCAATAAGAGGAAACCCTGCGATGGAAACTTTCGGAAATGAAGCAGAGAATGAAGCGCTCACAGGATTATCTGGCATGGCATTTGCAAAATGCACCTGGATATCTTTTGCATTTTTATTGGCGAGTAACTTATAGCCGCCTGCAGGAATGGGATAGTTACTATCAGTACCTTTAATAGTAAAAGCAAAATGATCAAAATCCAAAACATTGAAATAATCAACGCCGCCTGTTGTACTTCCCCAAGTTGGATCAACCATGATCCATGTCTGCTTCTCTTTGTCATAATATTCAGGCCATGCATGCAAAATATCTTGCACAAGTGAGAGAGGGCGTTGTTTGGCATTTTCTGTGTAGGCAAATCCGTCAACTTCTCGCGCAGGAATGCCGGCAGCTCGTGCAATTGCGACAAAAAGATCTGTAAACTCTCGGCAGACTGCTGAATTTGGTTCTTTGAGTGCATTGAGCGCGCCAAGCCGAGGTTGATCACCAGTGACACGTGAGAAATCGTAGTGAAGAGTTTTGACGACATAATCATAAATTGCCTGAGGAGTTTTCAGTTCATTGGCAAGATCTTTGATAAGTGGATCTTTAGTCTCCCAATACGGTTGGGGTTTGAGATACTCATTAAAGTCAGTTGAAGAAAGAGGTTGTTGTTTGGGAGTAAGATTGATCTGTGTGGTTCCTTTCACTATAATAGCAACTTTTTGTGTTGGTAAAAGATGATATTGAGCAAGCCAGTTTCCATCTTTATCTTCGATAACATTTGACGGACGTGGCGTGATATCAGTAAGATAGATTTCTTGATAATTTGTTGATGGCGGCAAGGCAATTTCTGTTTGAACAGGATAGAGATTGTCGTTTTTAAGATGATACGTGAGTGAAAATGCATAAAGTTGTTGTTGGCCAAATGCAATAGAAATACCAGATTTGCCAAGTTGTTCTTTGGTAAAAATGAGACTGTTTTGCGGCTGGTTTGGTTTGATATAAGAAGGTTTACCAAATGAGGAAGGCGTGACAACGTTAACGGTAAAGCTTGTAAAATCATCAGGATTGGCAATACCTGGAATATTAATTTCCCAAACTTTTCCAAATTGTTTGGCAATTGTTGGCGTATCAAACGAAATAGTAAAGGGTAACTTACTCCCAAGACCAACAGATTTTTTATTAAAAACAAGTCCGATGATATAGCCATCATCACTTTTGGTAACGGAAGGAGTTATTGATCCATCAGGATCTGATGCCTTAACCTTGGAGATGGTATCAAATCCAAGTTGCATTTTATAGGAAGAGGCATAGTATTGGCTGGTTGTATTGGTAAGCGTACCGTGTAACTGCGCATGTGTCATCCCAGCTTGATCAACGGTATAAGTGACACTGTAATCGGTAGTGAAGTTGGTAGAGGCGAAAGCAGATCGCGGGAAGATAAAAGATAAAAAAATAAAAAACAAAAATATTGTCATCCAGAGCGACTGTAAAGAGCCGAGAGATATCTTCCAACAACGCTGCATAGGTGAGAAAGATTCCTCGACTTCGCTACGTTTCGCTTGGAATGACATATGTATCTTATTTTAATACATTTTTCAGGAATTTGCCTGTCCAGCTTTTGGGGTTGTTGGCAATTTCTTGTGGTGTTCCGACTGCAACAATTTCTCCACCTTTTTCTCCTCCTTCAGGGCCAAGATCAATAATATAATCTGCGTTTTTAATGACATCCAAGTTGTGCTCGATCACAATAACAGAGTTCCCCATATCAACGAGTCGCCTTAAGACATACAAAAGTTTTTCCAAATCTGCAAAATGAAGTCCTGTTGTCGGTTCATCAAGAAGATACAGCGCGTCTTGTCCTTTTTTGGAAAGTTCACTCGCAAGTTTGACTCGTTGTGCTTCTCCACCTGAGAGTGTTGGTGCTGGTTGACCAAGTTTGATATAGGATAACCCGACATCTTGCAATGTATTGAGTTTGTGAGCAAGACCTGGAACAAAAGAAAAGAAATTTGTCGCTTCTGAAACGCTCATATTAAGAACATCTGAAATATTTTTGCCATTGAAGAGCACTTCAAGCGCTTCATTATTGTATTGTTTGCCAAGGCATACTTCACAGGTTATATAGACATCAGGCATAAATTGCATTTCAATTTTGATTTGTCCTTCTCCTTCACATGCTTCACATCGCCCACCTTTAACATTAAAAGAAAATCTGCCTTGATTATATCCCCGGAGTTTGGCTTCTTTGGTACTGGCAAAAAGCTGACGAATATACCCAAAAGAATTAGTATAGGTCGCTGGATTACTTCGTGGTGTTCGTCCAATTGGTGATTGATCGATTGCAAAAATATTTCGGATATTTTCATGCCCTTGGAGTGAAAGAAACTTTCCTGGTTTTTGTGGATGGTAGGCATTTTTCATTTGCATCAATGCGTGATATAAAATATCATTCACCAACGTTGATTTACCGCTTCCTGAAACACCTGTCACAACGATTAATTTATTAAGAGGAAATTCGACGGTAATATTTTTCAAATTATGTTCGGATGCTCCGATGATTTTGAGACTTTTGCTATCGACACTATTGTCATCTTGAAGCGAGGATTTTTTTACCTGAATCTTTTTCCTCCCAGAAAGATAGGCTCCTGTGATAGAATCTTTATCTCTTTTAATTTCATCAAACGTTCCTTGTGCAATAATATTTCCGCCTTGACTACCTGCTGCCGGACCAAAATCAAAAATATAATCAGAGGCTTGCATCGTATCTTCATCATGTTCAACAACCAACACTGTATTGCCAAGATCACGAAGTTTTTTGAGCGTTTCTATCAATTTACCATTGTCTCGTTGATGCAGACCAATTGAAGGTTCATCAAGAACATACAAAACACCTGTCAGTCCACTTCCAATTTGTGACGCAAGGCGAATTCGCTGTGCTTCTCCACCAGCAAGTGTTGATGCTGTTCGAGCAAGCGTTAGATACTCAAGGCCAACATCGGTAAGAAAGGACAGTCGTTGTTTGATTTCGCGAAGAATCATTTTTCCAATTTCTGCTTCTCGCTGTGAAAGAGCTTCCGGCAGGGTCTCAATAAACTGCAATGATTTTTCAATTGACATCGTTGAGACATCAACGATTGATTTGCCATTAAGCGTTACTGATAATGCTTCTTTTTTGAGTCTTCCACCATGACATTCAGAACAAACTTCGTAACGCATATATTTATCAAGTTGTGTTTTGAGAAATTGCGATTCAGATTCGTTATATCGCCTCTTAAGTTCCCAACCGATGCCACGGAATGGTTCTTTGATGGCTGTTTCGTGACCCAAACGATTTTCTCCTTCAACATAATATTCTTTTTCCCCTGTGCCATTAAGTAAAAGTTCTTTCTTTTCTTCGGAAATATCTCCAAGTCGCTTGTTCAGGGGAATATCATTTTCTTCACAAAATGTTTTAAACGTTCTTGCAAACCACGTATCTTGTTCTCCGATATTATAAAATGGTGTGATACCACCTTCATTGATCGTAAGATTGTTGTTAAGAATTAATTCAGGATCCGCATTGAGTACTCTTCCGAGTCCGTTACAGTTTGGGCATGCACCATGTGGTGTATTGAATGAAAAAATACGTGGTTCTATTTCAGGAAGTGAGATATTACAAACAGGACAAGCAAATTTTTCTGAGAAGAGATGGTTTTCCATTTTTTCGGGTTTTTCCGGGAGGTCAAACGTTGCATCTTTAATAATCGCAACTGTCATCTCGCCATTTCCAAATTGCAATGCTTGTTCAACATCTGTTGCAAGTCTTGTTCTTTCTGTTTCTTTACTTAAACTTAGAGCATCAATGACAAGATCAATTGAATGTTTGTTTGTCTTGATCAAAACTAAATCTTCAGACAAACCATAAATCCTTCCATCAACTCTGACTTTGCTATAACCCCGTTTCTTAAGACTGTTAAACAGATCAATATATTCTCCTCGTCTATCTTTAACCAGCGGTGCAAGAAGTAGAATACGAAGTGGTTTTTTCCCAAGTTCCTTGTATTTTTCAGGCAGTTTGAAAATCGTATTAACGATTTGTTCTTTGGATTGTCTAGCTATTTCTCTTCCACAATTAGGACAATGAGGATGTCCAACACGGGCAAAAAGAAGACGCATATAATCATAAATTTCAGTAACGGTTCCAACTGTTGATCTGGGATTGTGACTTGTCGATTTCTGATCAATTGAAATAGCAGGCGATAATCCTTCGATAAGATCGACGTCTGGTTTTTTCATTGTTCCCAAAAATTGTCTGGCGTACGAAGAAAGACTTTCGACATACCGGCGTTGTCCTTCGGCATAAATGGTGTCAAAAGCCAAGGAAGATTTTCCACTACCGGACAAGCCAGTCAAAACGACAAGTTTGTTTTTGGGAATCTCTAAATCAATATTTTTGAGGTTGTGCTCACACGCACCTTTGACTGTTATTTTATCCATATCTGATTGACCATCTATTATAAAGGAAAGTGGAAGCTTAAGCAATCTTCATACTTTTTATTTATTATATAAGCTGTTATACTTTTTTTATTCTATGCCTGAAAGAGAAACAACAATAACGATCAACCCGGGGCCTGAAATTCAAAGATCACCGCTTATTACCAGAGGAGGAAGAACTGCAAGAAGAGTAACAACTCTACTGACTGCGGCAGCTTTAGCTGCTGCCTGTTCTTCCGTTCTTCCGGACCAAAATTCTTCGCCTACTCCTCGCCCTCCTGGTGTTGAACAAACACATAAACCATTGCCTTTAGTTGAAGATGAACTTAATAAACTAAAAAATAACCCTGCTATCAATAAAAATATAAATGTCATGTCTTTTTCTTCATTGCGAAGTCAATACAAAGATGAGGATTACACAGGGGTTAATAATAAAGATGGCATTCCAAATGAGATTTCAGATTATAGTTCTGCACCAGTTCTTGAGATTACTTATGATAAAGACACTCAATCATTTCGATTTCATGATGAAACACCCAAAGGTCTTCCAGAACAAGATTTCTATAATCTTTTGCTACCCGTAGAAAATAATATTGTATTAGCAACTGCTTTTAAAACTGGTAGACTTGATCGAGTTGCTATTAGACTTAATAAAATAGAGCCAGATCCAACACTTAAAGGAGTTGATGATTATAACGGTCAATATGTCATCAAAGATGTTAGTGATTCCAAAAAAGGTATACAGCAAACAGTATATTTATTTTTACCGGGTGATAACACATTAAATACCATTGACTATAAAACACTCTTGATACATGAACCTTTGCATGCTTTAACAAGCAGAGAAAGTTTAAGTTTAAGCAGTCCTGATGTACAACCCTCGACAGAAGACCTTACTCATTGGCAAGAGGTTTGTAAGGATATCCGTACTATTGCGTTGGATGAAGCAAAGACACAAACACAAGATATTCTAGAAATCATGCGTGAGAATCGACATCTTTTCGCTGAATCTCAAGTACAAACTGCATTTGATGAAGTATATAAAGCATTACAACATGGAGATTTTAATAAACTTGAACCCAAGACTGGAGATCAAAAAGATGACTTCACGAGCAAAGTTCCTGAATGTGGTGTTATTGGACCATGGTCAGCGTTTATGCGTATTCTTACTATGAAAGGGATTGATATAACAGATTCTATATTAGTTTCTGATGCTAAAGTTGCGTTAGTGGATAAGATGCAGCAAGCTTGGCAAGATATTATGGTAAAAAATATCATTTTTGCTGCTTTAAGTGAAGGTACATATACTAATGCTGGGTCACCCGGTGAGGGAGCGGGTCATCCTGAGACAGATTGGGATGAATTGATTGTCTCAACAACAGATATATTACTGAATTATCCTGATACTTTTGCTCAAACATTGCAAAAGCTCTCTGATCAAGAACGAAAAGTTGCTCTACAGCTCGTCGATGTTTCTGTCAAAACTGTTGATTTTCAAGTTCCTGCGGATGAGGATGCATTCCATAGAGAACTCAGAAAAAACTATCAACGCTTTAAAGCAACAATGGGACAAAATTGAGCTTTCTAGCCTGATTTGTATTACTTTACTGACTAAGTAATACTTTTGTAGTAATATAATGATATGCAATTTATTACTTCAATAACATAAAAAGAGCAAGAAACAATTCCTGCTGCCATTAGACGAAAACTTGGTATAAAACCAAATACAAAAATTATTTTTGAAATTACAAATAATAACGGAGTGCCTATCAAGCCTGTTACAGATTTTTTTACCTTTTAATATTGAAGCAATGGAAAAAGCAGTAAAAGACACTATTGTCATCAAATAAAATACGTCAAAAACTTAATTGATACTAATCTAATTATTCGACTTCTTGTCAATGATGATCCTCAAAAGGTAACCCAAGTAGAAAAACTATTAAAAGATAAAAATAATAAAAACATTCCTCTCCTGCTGCAGTTGCAAAATTAGGAAATATCATGCTTATTCATACTATCGTAAGCTTTTCTCGATGCCCACAATTACTGTCAAAGAGCCTTAGAAATCGGCCTGATAAAGCTTTACATTTATAGAAAACTCTACTATAATAATCTCTTCCGATGTCGAAAGTTTTCTATAAAGCGCTGGGTCAGACAGAAACCTGGCCAAATCTGACTGGTATTTATCCCAGTTCTCTAACATATGATGATGTCTATCTTGTTCCACAAAACTCTCCTATTGCATCCAGAGCAGATGTTGAAGTAAAAGTAACTGTTGGTCCCTATACTCTTACCAAACCAATTATTGCAGCACCAATGGATACAATAACTGGTGAAAAGATGATTCGAGAACTTGCTCGGTTGGGCGCGCTTGGAAGTTTGCCACGAGGAGATCTTGCAAAACGGGTAAAACTGTGTAAGCAATTTAGTAAAGAAAATATTCCTTGTCTGTACGCAGTCGGTTTAAAAAATGGTATGGATGAAGCAGCACAACTGATTAAAGCGGGCGCAAAACTGCTTGTTATTGACGTAGCACATGGTGGATCCATTCCTGCACAAGAATTAGCACATGAAATTAAAAAAAAGTACAAAAATATATTTGTAATGGCAGGTAATATTGTTACTTCTGTTGAGGGAGAATCATATAAGAAATATAGTATTGATATTGCAAAAGTCGGCGTGGGACCTGGAGGAATGTGTACGACACGAATTGTTGCCGGCAATGGATTTCCACAACTTTCTGCGATTTTTGAAGTAACAGCAACTGGCTTGCCAGTTATTGCAGATGGTGGCATCAAACAACCAGGAGATGTCGCGAAAGCAATTGCTGCTGGCGCAACATGTGTGATAATTGGAAGTCTTTTTGCCGGAACAGATGAAACACCTGGTGATTACACCGGCTCTGGGATGAAAATTGTCCGTGGACAAGCATCCAGTGAATACATGGATGATCAAGGGATTGTCACCAATGAATTCAGAGCAGCAGAAGGAGTCAGCATTGAAGTTCCAGCTCATGGCCCAGTCGAACAGGTTATAAAACGGCTTATGGGCGGTCTTCGAAGCGCAATG
>DASQPC010000011.1:0-3566 GCA_035644155.1 Candidatus Methylomirabilota bacterium | reverse complement strand
AACAAATAAAATCCGTACTTCTTCCCTATCTTCCATTTAGAGAATATGTTGAGCCAACATTCATCCAAAAAGCTGGTGATTGGCTTGAAAAAAACTTTCCTCTTGAACATGCTAGTCAGTAAAATAGGCTAGGAAGTTGATTGTCGTGCGTATATTCGATACAATACACCTTATTTGCTCTCGTAGCTCAGTTGGATAGAGCGCAACGTTGCGGACGTTGAGGTCGGAGGTTCGAATCCTCTCGAGAGCACTTTTTGTAGCTTTAAAAACGATTGAGGAGGGTTCGCATAGTGGCCAATTGCACGAGTTTCGAAAACTCGAGGGGCTTGTCTCCTTCACAGGTTCGAATCCTGTACCCTCCGCTTTGCCCTTGTAGTTCAATGGATAGAATAAGGGATTCCGGATCCTTTGCTGCGGGTTCGATTCCCGCTGAGGGCACATGTGGACAAACGCAGTAACAACAGATTATCGCTTGCCCGAACCACCAAGTGCTGCTTGCAAACGCATCCAAGCAAGAAATGTAACAACAATAAGCACCAATAAGGCAATACCTAAGCCTTTTCCTATCTTCCCCATTTTTTCTTTTATTGCCTCCATTCTCTCTTCTGCTTCATGCATCTTATCTGAGCCTTCCTTACCTGACTCAAGATCTTTTAGTAACTCATTAAGCTCATTAGCTTCTTGCTGTAATTCTTCCCTCATCTGATTCTGCTCTTTTTTTCTCTCTGGAGACTCCTCTTCTTGTTCTTTTTGCTCCTCCTCTTTTACTACGTCCTCTGTTTTTAGTTCTTCGACGCGATTTTTTGCTTGTTCTTTTGTATATGGATCCTGTTCTCGCTTCTCAAGTGATTCAAGAAACATTTTTTGATCTATCCCAAGTGTTTTTGCTGCATCAATTAACTGGTCAGACGTACTTTTAGGATCATTTAATGCAATCATTGTGTCAGCATCTTTCCCGCTTTGTGAAGCAAACTCTCTTATTGTTTGCTTATCTTCTTCAGGGAGATACGAGACAGCATCATAGGACACTTTTTTCCCTTCCTGATCGCCTTCTCCTTTGAGAACCAAAAGATCTTCTCCATTTGATCCTTTCTCATAGCCTGTGACAAATACTGCGTTTGTTGTTTCTCCTTCGGTAAGATATGCTCTCCCAATGGCAAAAGGACGAGTCTCTGGGATATTTGATTCTTTTTTTTCAGGAGCAGGAGCTGTCATCGGTGCTTCTAAAGGACGACGAGGCGCTGAAGCTACAGGTGCATTAGATGAACCTGCAGGAATTTCTGGTGATTGTTGTACAGGAGGTGTTATTTCTGGACCGTTATCTGTCATTTCTGTCATTGTATAATTTCCTTCCTTTTTATGCAAACAGTAATTGAATACGCTATAATTACACCGCAAGTATACGAAATTGTTACAATTTGTACTTGATAGTAACATTATAAAATGCTTTCACTTTATCTATGAAATTTGAATTTTCAGCAGGCGGTATTGTCTACAAAAGAGATACGAAGAGAACCTTTATCTTGGTATCACAGCACTCTGGTCATCATGGCTGGGTATTTCCAAAAGGTCATATCGCAGACAAAAAGAAAAATGAAACCAAAGAAGAGGCAGCTCTTCGAGAAGTTCAGGAAGAAACGGGCGTAGTTGGAGAGATTATTCAGCCGCTTCCTCCTATTACGTATTGGTTTATTCATGAAAAAGAAAAAATTAAAAAAACTGTGTACTACTTTCTGATGCAGTATGTCCAAGGCAAAATAACTGATCACGATCATGAAATGGAAAAAGTCGAATGGTTGCCAATAGAGGAAGTAGCAGAAAGGCTGACATATCCATCTGATAAACAGATTTGGGAGAAAGCAAAATTGGCTATTGATAGCTAAAGTCGATTCTTATATATTTCGACGGGAGTCGTCCCACAGGGACAATCCCACTATTATAATTGACTTAAAAATTTAGGAGGGATCGCATAGTGGACTAGTGCGCACGCTTGGAAAGCGTGTATGACCGCAAGGTTATCGGGGGTTCGAATCCCCCTCTCTCCGCAAGGCATAATTATTCTAGTAGAGATACATCATTTGGACTGCTGAATCAACCTTTTCTTCAGATTTGAACCTAGCAATAATTCTATCCGTTTCAATCTTTGCTTCTTGGATGGCAATAAATGGTTTTGGCACGGTAAGACTGAGTATCTTGTCTGTTAAGACAAAGTTTGAACCAATCGTTGCGAGAATCTCTTTTTTCTCATGGAGTGTCCCATGCTTAAAACGCAACTATGCATAACAAGCAAGATTAAATGTCTTTTGCTCCTGTTCAATATCCTTCTTTTCCTTTTGCAGTGGCGTCATTTGCTTTCTGCTGCGCATCACTTACCATATTCTTATTTTACTGACTCTATCTTACATCATAAAATTATATGGTCAAGCAACCTTCATATGTTTGAAACAAAATACTTCACAAAGCACAAGAAATATGATACTATAGGATTTTACTAACTGGAATTATGAACGCCGAAAGAAAAACACCTGGAGTTGAACTGCCAAGAAATATACCAGGCTACTCTGATAGGAGTATCAGGCAAGCTACTGTTTTAACACCCCGCAGTACACCAACTGAGGTATTTACTGGTGTTGTAGTTAATGAGCCTATAGTACCCCCCCCCACGATTTTTGCCGCTAGAACTGCCGAAAACGCTGTAATAACCTCAGAATCGACCATCCAAAATATGAACGCTGGTATAAGCATGTCTTGGCCTGATATTCCTGGGGATGTCGTAAAAGATGTTCTTGAGCAAGCATCTGATGAAATAGACAGACCAGCATCAATGCTAAGAACAAGAGATTTTTATAATAGATTTGATTTTTTAGGACAACGTAGTTTAGCTGGGTTGTACAACCACGCAAAAGATCATGATACAAGACAACGTAGACCGATTATCTCTTTTCTTCTTGAGAATGCAGGTATAACTACAACTGCTAGTGATGTGGCTGATGCTATGAGGTCGGGATTAAAAATACAATGGGAACAAGTGCCTCCTGAAGCTCTTAAGGGAGTACTCGATGCAGCAGGAAAAGAGTTAGGTATTCCTAGTTCGATGCTACAAAACCCTGACTTAGTAAAGCCCCTTGAGTATTTGGGCGGAAAATCTCTGGCAACTCTTCGCTATTTTAAACGGGATGTAAAGGACAAACAAGAAAGAGATGTAATAACAAGAATTCATGAGTACGCAGGAATTGAAATTACAAGCGAAGATGTAGCAACAATGATACGAGGAGGAAGACATATGTATTGGGATAGAGTACCAGGTGCAGCACTCAAAGGGCTAATGGAACAAGCAGCAGCTGAGCTGAAAAAACCAGCTTTTGTTTTAGATTATGAAGATTTGAGAAAAAAATTTGACTTCCTAGAAGGTAATACGCTGCATGGCTTACGTCAATACGTTCAGAGATCTAAAAAACGGAAGGACGCTGATACTCTTGCTTACCTATTTAAAAAAGCAAGAATTATTCCGACAGATGAAGATGTTATACAAACAATGCAACTAGGAATAAATGTAAAATGGGAAT
>DASQPC010000010.1:0-6901 GCA_035644155.1 Candidatus Methylomirabilota bacterium | reverse complement strand
GCAGAAGTAGCCCAATGAGAAAGAGGCTCATGTTATCAAAATACACGCTAAGTTCTTTTTTTGAGGTATTCATATGGGCAATAATAAAACTCTAACAATCTGACAATCAAATGTCAAGAATAAGATGTGGTATTTAGTTATTAATCCACTAATCCACTCCGACATTTTTTATAACAGAAGTATGCAATTGTATACTATTAACATAGACTGTTCCTGTGGTGAGGCCTACAATTTCTAAAAGGGGAAATTCATTCTTGGGGTCGGTGATGAGTCCGGGTGTGGTTGTCGTGAGACTGATCCGTGTCCAATCTTGTGTTCCGGAGAAATTACTATTTTTGATTTCTCCTTCCTGATTGAGATATTCATTCCAAAAGCCAAGTCGAACAGTAACAGATGGGGCATTAACTACCCTGATATATGCAGAGAAGGTATACGTTCTTCCTGGGACTGTTTTGAGATCTGGTTGCATAATACCAAAATTACCGCTTCCACCCCCAACAAATTTAAGGCCAAATTGTCCTGAGCGATTACCTGCTTGAGAGATAAATGTATTGGCTCTGGTTGCATCGAGAATATAATACCATCCACTCGGTTTTAGATACGTAAGAGGAGTAGCTAATGGCGTTGTTGCCGCAAGGTGCTTATTACTATGCCAAACGCACAAAAGCATCAAGAGAAAAAGTATGCAACTAAGTGTAAGACGAGTAAGCATACTAAATTGCTTTTTCATAAGAATAATACCTATGGCAAATAGGTTACTATTTCTAGAATTACAAATGGAAAATAAATTGTAAAGTGGATGAAATCTTATAAATATATCTATGTGTTCGTTAAAGTATAAAAAGACTACAAGAAGATTTATCAATTGATGATCCACCAATTAAAAGTAATATTTCTTGTGACTGCTGAAGGGAGAGCAACGGTAAAAGAATGCGTTGTCTGGCGTGCAATGTAGGGAGTGATGCCCTGTGTGTTAGAGGTTGGAGAAATATAAATCAGCGAGTCTGGTTTGACATAAGGACTGACAATAGTTCGTTCTGTTTCATTGGCTATAATCGTTCCAAGACCGGCAGAACCGCTTGCTATTGTTTGGGTAAACGAGGTATCTGCTTGCGCTCCGCGAATAATAGTAAACGCATTAGCAGCAACATTTTGGAAATTTGCTGTGCCTGAGGCAATAACATCGCCAAGTTGGTTTATGGAGAAAATATCTTTTTGTTGACCATTACGGACTTGAAATTTGTTTTCTTGCTTCTTATTAGTTTCGCCTAGTTGAAAAAGCAAATCCTGATCGGTGACAGGAGCAATCACGTTCACAGCCAGTTTGCCGTTAATAGTCACATCTTTAGCAAAGCTTGCAGTGCCTTTGATTGAGAGATTGCCTTGCGTATCGATTGTTACTAAATCTCCCATGATAGAGAGATTACCTTGGCGAAGTGGCTGCAGAGCCAAATCCGCTCCAATCGTATTGATACTATTATTAATAAATGTCATGCTACTGCCAACATGCAGCTGGTCTTCTATAGAGACGTCAGTGAGACTGCTTGCTCCAAGTGCGATAATGCCTTGATTAAACCTGCCAAATTCCGCTGTAAGATTTGATCCAGCGGAGTTTGTAGCTTGCTGTGAGGCAAGATCTGTAGTCTGATCGTTTGCTGCTTGTGTGGCTGTTGCGCTTGGAGTTGCAGTAGTAGTATATACATTGGTAATGTTTGTTATAAAATTTGCTGACGCACTTGCCGTAGTAAGCCCTTCGATATCATCAGCAATAATTTTTTTGGCTCGAAGCGTTCCGCTAAAGCTTGCATTGCCTTGATTATCAATCGTAGCAACAGCAGCGCTACTTGCATTTTTATCACTATGAATTGTTAAGAAATTTTTATTAAGCTTTATTGCAATTTCTGAATCAGAGCTTAATGGACTTATGATATTTGTTGCGATTCTATTAGTTTGGGCAAGGGGAGAGACAATCTTCTGAGTCAAGAGTGAATCTTCAGTTTGCTTCACAGCCTCTACGACTATACTATATATATAGTCCTTAACTGTTTGTCCGCCAATGCTAATAGTGCCCAGGATATCTGCTAGCTGAAGAGTATTGCTCGTGAGAGATGCTGTTTGAGCGTGGTCGGGAATATTTAATTCTCCTGCTTGAGTCAGTTCAACGGAAGGGTCATACCAAGTTATAGTAATAGCAGTAAGAATCTTTTGGTGATCTTTTGTATTATTTTGATAGCCTTCAAGCGCTCTTCCGATAATCATTCCAGGACTTGTTGCTTTTATTACACTTCCTGAGGTAGGAGAGACGGTTAATGCGTCACCTGCTTTAATTATTCCACTCTCTGAGGCGACTTTAACTGGCAATTGTCCGGTGATACCAACAAGAACATAGTTTGGGTCTTTATCGTGGTTACCAGCTCCAACAAAACCAGCTGTCGTTGAAACTACGCCAAGGATTTTATTATTTCCAGTGCATTTGGTTACGCCTGATTCATTAATACATACACTATCTCCCTGCTCAAATGTTTCAGAGGTATCTGCTTTTTTATAGTATTCAGCGTAGTCTGCGCCTGAGGTGTTATAAACAATATTGTTAGGGCCGCTGCTGCTGCCATTGCCCGTAATCTTGCCCAGCACCAATCCATCGCCGTTTGAAAAGGTAATAAAACTATTATTGGTCGATGGTGTTGTCGCGCCGAGTTTGATATTAAGACCATCAGCATCAAGGCCTGTATCATTATTATATATTTGCGAAACATATGTGCTATTTTGATCATCTTGAATGTCGAGTCGATAGCTTGGTGTTGTTGTTCCCAAACCAAGTCTTCTCTTGTTTGCATCCCAGAAAAAGTTTCCTGGATCTTGGGTAAGTTGTTTATTATTATCAAGGAAGGGGATCGCGCCTTGACTAAAGCCAGAGAGAGTTAGCGCTTTTCCTTGAGGGACAGTCAAGCCGCCGTTTACCGTAATGAGACCATTGCTATTTACAGCACCCTGTAGTGTGCTAATTCCTCGGACAATGAGGCTATTATTAATCGATGTTATACCACTTGGTGCTCCAATTGAAATTGCTGTGGCGCTTCCACCAATATTGAGATTGATTGCGTTGCTGTTTATAAGATTGAAAGTTGTACTTGTTGTTGTAAAATTATTCCCGTTTACCGATAGGTCTCCAGTAAAGGTGCCTGTACCATTATTGGAAATACTGAATTTAGCAATGCCACTCGTCGATGCGCTAATCAAATCACCCGTTGAATTTTGATTGATAATAAGGGCTGATTGACCACTTGATGTCGCTAGAATGCCTACTGAATCATCAAATTCTACCGCTCCATGAACACCAGCAATATTGTTATAGTTTGTTGTATTTTGAATAGGTTTTTGAAGATCAATAATTCCCGCACCAGAAGGCGAAAGTTCGATGTTTGTATTAGATCCTTCGGTTGTCGTAAGCGTTAAGGTTTGTCCTGAAAGAGTGAATCTTCCCCCTGTAGCTTCAAATTTTGGCGACGCAGACCCACCAATCGTTAGGTTTCCCGAGGAGTCTAACGCAAGAAGGACATTATTTGTGCCTGAATTCTCTTGGGTGATAGGACTAAGCCCATCGACTTTGTTGCTATCTTGTGCCTTGATCACTGTTGCTAGTTGTTGTCGTGGCTGAAGCTCAGAATCATTGCCAATCGTGATACCTAAGAACAGATTAGGATTATCATTTAAAAGACTTTGATAGAGAGGAATATTTTTCCCCAGATAAGTAGCAAAGTTGCCATTTTGATCAGGTTTTATCATCTGTGTCTCTTGCCAAAGGAGTGACGAGCCTGTGGCGATTGCATTATTATAAAGACTAAACCGCAGAGATTTTTCTGCGGTTATTGGTGTATCAAAAGTATCATTAATTTTGCCTTGAAAAGCAAGGAGCCGGGGCGGAGATGCTGGCAGAGATGCAAGCACAGGTGCTTGGAAGTGTGGTGACTGAGCAATTGCCTGATAGACTGTTAAGCCAACAACTACTGCGTAGATTAAGAATACGGCAAAATGGAGATAATGCACAAAGGCATATCGATGATATTTTCTATACCATTCTGGTCTTGTATGGCGAAGGTGGTGAAGGATTTTATCGAAGAATGACAGATTTCTTGTTGAGATTTTAAGCGGTGCGTAGACAGCTTTAGGAAAGTTATGTGGTAGGGAAACAGATGTTTTTGGTATATTGGTTATGAAGTTTTCAATCGCTGCTTGATTGACTTGTTTGGCAACAAGTGTTTCTGTAGTTAGCTTTACCGCTTTTTCTATCGGTATAAAAACTTGTCTTCCTGTAAGCTTCCAAAAATTATACTTTATGGCTAAAAGCGATGATACTATAGGAAATAAGATTAGCAAATCAAATCCTTTGATGCTAAGACGAGTTATTTTTTGAGTAAGTCTGAAGGGAGGGAATGAAGAATAGTTTGATACTTTTTTCTCTTCAGATTTAAATCGAATATTGCTTAGAGATTGAGTTTCTTCAAGCACTTGGTTATCTTCAGTGATAGAATTAGCCTTAGGATTTTTATCGGAGACTATATGGAGTTGATTAATAACAGGAGGTTTATTGATAAAGCCTTCTTTTTCAGCCCAATAGAAGTACTTACGTAGCGAAGACAGCTTCCTATTTACCGAAACCGCAGAGAATTTAGCTTCATAAAAAAGTCTTTTTTGATATTCTTCTAGCAAAAAACTCGTTACTCTGCTTAATAAGTGAGTAGGTTGATCTGAGGCGTCAGTTATTGTAACTTCTTGTGCCCATTTGATAAACTGACGAACATCCATCATATAATTTTTTATCGTTACTGGGCTTGCGTGAGAGAGGAAGAGATAGTTATAAAATTCTTTGAGGTGAGCCTCATCTTTGTGTGCGTCTTTTTGGTTTATGATACGCAGAAAAGGATCCTGTTGAATAAAGTCTTTATTTTTCAGAAAAGTAGAGAATTTTTTAAGCGATGAAAGATATCTTTTTACAGATCTGGCAGCAGGAATTTGTTCAGGATTAAGCTTATGTCTGGTCAGTTCAAGTGTGTATGTTTCTATAACTGCTTTAGTTAGGTGACTTGGAGCGAATTGCATTTTAAAATAAGCTTCAAACCAATGAATAAATTTTCTGACATCAGTGAGGTAGTTTTTCACAGTAATTTTACTGGGGTATTTTTTGTCTTGTAGTAAATTTGATTTAAAAAGATTTAGTATTTCCATAACTTAAAAGCTCAGGTTATTTTCTAGCCTCGAAATTATACTGATTATACCGATTATTCTGAAGCCTCATTACAAGAATAGACTCAATGAAAAGTCATGTCAATAATGAAAAAGGAAACTGTGCTCTTTTGACAGCTTTTGATGTTCAATGAAAGTTATGAAAAGTAAATAAAAAGAATAAATCGAGCATCTCTGTTTGTAAGATTGGAATTGTTTACGAAAAATAAGGGAAAATGAAGAGAGATTTAGCCTCAATTTGTGATTTATCGAAAGACAGAGAGGGAAATTGTTTCAAAAGAAGAGAAGTATCATAATATGGGATTTTATAATCGTTTATTGAGAGGTTGTTTTATGCCTCTAATAGTTGTTTTGCTTTAGCTTCGGATTAAAAGCGTAGATTGCACTTAGCACTGGTCAAGGCTTAATGATAGAATAGATTTCTATGCGTTTAAGCTGTATATATAGGCAATTTAATTCTAAGCTCAGCGTGATTAATTAGATTAGCAGAGTATGTTTCTAGCAAGGGAAATGCTAGGTGGAAAATCCGGTAGCATTCTTCTTATAAGTCATTTATATTCGCTTCTAAGCTATTTTTGACATAGTGTGCATCAACAAATTATTATCTTTTTAAAACCTCATAGATTACCAATAAAGCAAAAAAATTCCTCCTTGAGGAAGTCAATGCTGTTATCATAAGTAAAATAATTTAATAATCGCTCAATAAGTAGCAGTAAGTGCTTTTATATGCTAAGTCTTATAAAATAAATTAACGATATCTAATTAGGTAATTATATTAATCTTGTAGTTTTAGTTATAAATTATCTTGCTAGAGGATTTTTCATAGCAAGTTTTTTATAAATGATTAATCTCTATCAACAAGCAAAAGGAGCAGGCTTTAAAAAAACAGAGATCAAAATTAGATAAAATACTAAACAAGGTTGCCAGAACCTATAAGAATGATTATAAAAGCTTATAGTTTATTGTTGTTGGCTTTGATAAGATTGTTGTTATTTTATATACTTTGATACCCTATAGCTCCTTGGAGCTTAAGCAGTAATGTTTTCTTGTATTTTCTAGATATTTTAAAAATAAATTATTTCCCGAAAAGACTTTAATCCTTTTTGTCTCAATGAAGCGATTTAAGAAAACTATTGCTAGATAAATTATCTTTTAAGATTTTCTTATTTGGAATATCTAAAAGTATAGTTGTAGACTTTCTATTTCATTGTAATCATTAAGAGCAGATTATCACCTAAAGACATGAAGTGATAGAGTTCAATCGACCTATCAAATCGGTCTTAATAAAAAGGTTAGACAAAAACATAGAAAAGAAAAAAATGAAAAAAGAAAATTTATTGAAAAGCGTGATGTTGGAAATTTGAAAAGATGAAAACCACTTTTTAGAAAAAAAATCTTAGAAGACAAGAGTGACACTATTATAATGCATAATGCCTTTTTCATACTAGAAAGAATCGGCAAGACTGAAATCCATCAGCATATTATTATAAGATTAAATGATTCAAAAGACATGTTTCGTAGATTCTAGGTGGAAGTGCATCACTTGGTAGTTGCACGATGAAGTTTGTGCATCATCTCATACGGGGTTTTGTATTGCAAGCATTTTCTTGGAGTAGCATTAAATTTGTCTTCAAGGCTTGCAATATATGCATCAGTG
>DASQPC010000009.1:0-5357 GCA_035644155.1 Candidatus Methylomirabilota bacterium | reverse complement strand
TATCATAAAACACTAAGTCTCACACAAATTTTTGGTATTATTTTACTTTCTATCGCAATTTATAACATAACGAAACCTAAACTCGAGAAATAAAAAATAAGATATTATTACTGTCTGTGGAAATAGGAAAGTGCCTGTTTTTTATCTTCTTCCATTTGCTTCAATAATACCTCTTCGGAAACAAACTTCTGATTTTCTCGGATTTTTTTCAACAAATTAACAGTTATCGTTTGCCCATACACATCTCTGTTAAAGTCAAAAACATACGTCTCAGCTTGAAAATTTGTTTCGTTATAGGTTTTTGCTTGCCCGATAAATGTCAAACTGTTGTAGCGTTTGCCGTCAATTGTTGTTTGTGAGACGTAAATCCCTTCTGGTAAAGCAGCAACAGGGAAATTCATTGTCGGAAAACCAAGCCGCCTTCCTCGATGTTGTCCGTGCTGTACACGATTTTGCAAAACAAAAAGTGGTTTCATCTCAATTATTATACCAAATGTATCTTTGCTATAATTATGTTATGTGGCTTTTTTATACATTGCTTGCTACGTTGTTGTGGGGAGTTGGGCAGATTTTTACAAAAAAAGGGCTTACTCATCTTCCACCTCTTTTTAATAATGTTTTATCTATTATTGTTTTATCACTTACCATGCTTCCGTTTGCGCTTATTCATGGTGTCCAGTTTCAAAAAGTAATTTCACTTTTTCCATGGGTTTTTCTGGTAACGTTATTTCTTTTTTGTTATTACTATGCGATAGGGGTTGGTCAAATTTCTTTAACAGGAACAATTATGGGATCATATCCGTTTGTAACAGTCCTCCTTTCTTTATTATTACTCCATGAGAAACTCAATATTTTTCAAACATTTGCCATATTCTTGATTATTAGTGGAACAATTCTATTGGCAATACCAGATAAAAATGAAAAATTGAAGGGTATTAAGATAGGCAGATGGTTTTGGATAGCTTTAGCAAGCGCTGTTTCTATTGGCATGTCAGATTTTGTTGCTAAAGTAGCTCTTAACAATATCGATATCGCTACGTATTTTTTTACTTATGTTCTTACCATGATTTTGATCGTTATTATTTCCCTCTTTTTTGATAAAAAAGGCAGAAATATTCCAAAACTTCACTTTAAAAAATATATTCCAACAATTATTGGAGTAACAATGGCTGAGACAGGAATGATTCCGTTTTATGTGGCGCTGAGTCAGGGCTTGGCATCACTTGTTGTGCCACTTAGTTCTTTTTATGTTGCTATTACAGCCTTTCTAGCATGGATTGTTTTGAAAGAAAAAATTAATAAAATACAATGTCTCGGTATTACACTTTCGGTAATTGGGGTTATCCTTATTGGTATTATCTATTAAAATTTTAGCGTGACTGTGAAATATTATTTGCGCCTTCTGTGCCACATGCTTTAATGGTGACAAGATTATTAGCATCAATGGTGACTGAATAGAGTGTCGTTGTGGCTGATCCAGTTTTGGGATCTTGCGGTATTGATTTTAGATATTTTGCCAATGGCGTTGTGAGATCAACACATGCTGTACTTGATGCGATAGTACATCCTCCTGTTGCAACGGGACTACATTGCCCTGCGTTACCAGTCCCCAGTTGTGTTTCTGCCATTCCTGTTAATAACCCTGTTGGCAAAGTTCCTTTATTATCAATAATATAATGATGAATTGCTGTAAGAAGTGCTTCAACATTTGCTATTCGTCTTGCATCACGAGCATCTTGTAAACGTTTCGTCGGATTAAGCGCAACAAAAATAGTAACAGACAAAGCAACAATAATTGAGATAACAATAAGAAGCTCGATAAGCGTAAAGCCTTTTTGTTTTCTTTGATTAACAAACAACATAACTTTTGTAGCATATACCATTTTTTCTTTTTTGTGAAATTTCTTAAAAAACATTTAATACTTACTTAATATTTCTATGCGTTAATGAAAAGAGACCTACATATTGTGAAAAATCGATGGATTACATTTATCCTTCATCTAACGAGTCTTATCCAAACGGAAAAGGATAAGCTTTTTGTCACAAGCTCCTACAAAAGTGTCATTATTCTTCTTGAACTTATTCTTTTGGAAAGTCTCCTCTTTCTTATTTCAATACCACTTTATTTTGTACAAAATACCGCTTCTTCTGCCTCAGGAACCAAACAATACCGTACAAAAAGAATCATTACTTTTTCTGTTCTTTTGAGTATCGGAAGTATTTGGCTAATAAAACTGCTTTTAGGTCTTATCGGGTTTTTACTTTTTGCCAACCTTCCGTCGTTTCAAGTTAATGAAATTGCCAGGACTGCACCAACGACTGCCGAAGAACAACAAATTCTCGAAACAGAAGAGGCAGATGCCAGTACTGCTTTACAGCCAGTAAAAATTACTGCTGCGAAAAGACTTTCTTCAGGTTCTGTAGAACTAACAGGAACTGCCAGTCCACGAACTCATGTCCTTGTCTATATTAATAGAGAAAATACTTCGTCTAATATTATTGGCATGACACTGCTTCGTACCCAAGCTGACAGCAAAGGAAATTGGTCTGCCACACCAAAAGAGCAACAATTTGTCTTTACACCCGGCACCTATACCAGTCAAGGTGTTTCTTTTGATCCTGTAAACCATATAAAAAGCCCAGCAGGCGGTGCTGTTTCTTTTGCTATTAAGTCATATTCTACTGTGGTTATAAAAGATATTGATATAGTCTTGAATTGGTTGGGTCTTTTCTTTATTGGGTTAGGTCTGGCGTCAACTATATTACTGACATGAAAAACTGGACAACTTTACTATTACAATTCGATTCGTTTATTTTTAAACTTAAGACAAAACTTGCAGAAGAAAAGCATGGTTTGCTTATTTTTGTATGGGGACTATTAATCATAATATCAATATTAATACAGACAATTCTTGCTTTGCCTTTGTATATTTTTCTGACTCTTAGCACACTGAAGAAGCAAGGTGCAACTGATACAGAAATCAAAGTTTTTGTTCTCAAAAGAAAAGTTACTTTTTCCGCAGTGGCTCTTTTTCTGTTGATTATTTTTATCAAACTCTTTTTTGCCGGGGCAGTGCTTTCTTTTCTTTTCCCTAGTAAAAAAGTTGCTGCTGCAAATGTTGCGTGGGGATTTGCAAATCCTGCTGATTATGTTTATGATGCAGGACAAATTCAAATCGTTGATGGCATGGCACTCTTTAAAGCAACCAATCCAGCATCACCCACACCAACGCTACCTCTTGAAACAGTAACACCAACGGCTACACTGATTGAGACAATCGTCTCACAAGCTCCAACTGCTATCCCGACAATAATACCAACTGTTGCGGTAACGGAAGTTCCCGCTCCAACAACTGCACCAATTCCAGCTATCGAAACAGCAACACCTATCCCACAACCAACAATCGCCCCTGCTGCTCCAGCTCCTCAAACCGAACAGCAAAATGCTCCTGCTGCACCGCCACCTGTTGAAGCGCCGGCAGCACCTGTCTTGGGAACTTCCACAAGTTGTACTGCAACTATTCAACCTGTTCATTCATTAACTGTGGATACACTCGATCATTGGACCAGTTTTAGCCAATCCGCTTCTAATACGGGAAATATTTTATATCAACTGTCAGATGATGATGGCCAAACATGGAAATATTGGAACGGTACAAGTTGGACTGGTGGGAACAGTTGGAATAGTGCGGCAGATATTACTGCACATATTGCACTTTTTCCTGCCACAGGCAAACTTCTTTTTCGTGCAAAACTGGAAAATGACTGTACACAAGACATGCAACTTCTTGGTGTAACAGCAGAATATGATACAAAGACAATTTCTACCCCGACACTAATACCTTCAGCGACTCCTACTCCAACTACAACACCGGTTGTGCAAATGCAAATAAATCTTTCCTCACCAACTGTTCTTCCATCCTTAACTGTAACATCCCTGCCAACTGTTGTCCCAACAGTAGAGTCGATTCCTACTCCAACACCAACGAGTGGAAACATTCTTGAGAATATCTTAAGCAGTATTGGAGAACTATTTACAGGAGCACCTTCGATTACTCCAACTCCTGAAATCATAGTTCCCACACCAACAATTGCAGTAACAGCACCTATTGCAACCGCCTCATCAAATTTGACAGAAACCAACGTTACCATTCAACAACCGGTATCTTTAATCGCTCCAACGACAATTGAAACAAATGTTTCTGATGTAAACGCAACAGTTACTATTCCTGGTTCACAAGGATATAATTTACCAAATATTTTCTCAATCAGCGGTGCTTTTAATATTAACGCGCTTGGTACAAGCACACAAATTGTTGCAAAAGAGGGAAGTTACTCGTTTGGAACATCTTCTGATGGCAAAAACCTTGTCTTAACATTGACAACCACAACAGGTGAAACCGAAACAATTGATGCACTTCTGCCAAACATTACCGCTGATCAAGTCAATGTCGCGATTGCGACTTATGATGGTACCGTTGTCAAACTCTACCTCAATGGCACCTTGATTGGCACGAAAAATTTGCAAGCAACTGTCGCAACATCAGAAAATACTGTAAAAATCGGCGAAGGAAATATATTAACAGCACAGGTAAATCCCTTTGTTCTGTATAACACAGTTTTGACGCCTGAGGAGATTGCGTTACGATACTTGCAAGTAAATAACTTCCCCGCAGAACTTGTCATCACAGGAATTGAACAAATTGGTAACGGTGACGTAAAGATCACCTACAAACTCGTCGATCAAAATAGTCATGTGCTGGCACTTGATGTGTATGAATATTCCACAACAGGAGCGTTTTCTGGTGAACAGCACGTGATGACACAGGATTTTGATAACCAACTCAATGAAGGCATACACGATCTAGCATCATCGCTGAGTGGTGAAACGCATAGTTTTATTTGGAAAGCAGGACATGATGTAGCTAATTTAGAAAATACAAAAATGTACGTCAAACTTCGTCCCTTTGATGGTATCTTATCAGGGAAAGGATCAATTGCTTCTGTCTTGCTCACTACCAAACCCCAAACAGCAACCATTACTGATGCAACACAATTATCTGATGGAAAAATACAAGTACACTATTCACTGATCGGTCAAGATCCTCATGCGACTGTTTCACTTGAGGAAAGTTCCGATAATGGAGAGACATGGCAGTCTGCAACAACCGTAACAGGCGATAGTGGCAGTGTCGGGACAGGCATCGGGAAAACAATTTTGTGGGATGCTGAGAAAGATTTTTCAGGACATGAGCTCACAAATGTACGGTTGCGGTTAAAAGTTACTGATTCTTTGGGAAATAATGGATACTCAGAAACATCAGAAGCACTTATTCTTGATACACAAGCCCCATTTG
>DASQPC010000008.1:0-6944 GCA_035644155.1 Candidatus Methylomirabilota bacterium | reverse complement strand
ACCAAAATAATTCTTGGATTCCATCTGCGCAAACGAATCGCTGCAAAAAAACGGAAATAGGAAGCAACGGGAAAATAAAAAAATCGTTTCAATTGACCAAACATATTTCTATTGTATCAAATTTGTAGACTGAAACTTTTTCAGATATAATCAATCTATGAGTATTGAAAGCCATGAGCCTCGTAAAACAGAATCAGCTAGGAGGACCATTCATTTATCCATCCAAGGAGAAACAGCAGAAAAATATCTTAAGGAGTCAGGAATGACTACTACCGACGCAATCAATCAGGGCCTTCAATTGCTTGCTACCGCCCATCAATTTATGGATGAGCACAGTGGACTCAGAGTCAGTAATCCAAATAATCCTGAAAAAAAAGCAACTATATTTATTCATATGCCTGCACCGAAACAAGGTCCGAAAGAAAATAAAAACGACTAAATATAATTTAATCTCCGAAATTTAAACTGTTGCCTGCTGCCTTTCAATACTCATAAATCGAATCCTATTCCCCTGAAACAATAGATCTATCTCTCCTGTTGGACCATTTCGATGTTTGGCAACAGTTAGTTTGACAGGAATAAGAGACGTAGTTGCCTCCATATCAGGACGATGAAGAAACATTACCACATCCGCGTCTTGCTCAATAGCACCAGAATCACGGAGGTCAGAAAGTTGTGGCTTTTTATCATTTCTTTGCTCAACAGCACGAGATAACTGAGCAGCAGACAGAACCGGAATATTAAGTTCTCGGGCTAAATTCTTAAGCGCCTGTGAAACAGCAGATACCTCTTGTACTCGACTCTCATAATTTCTACCAGGATTAACAAGCTGTAAATAGTCAACAATCAACAAAGACAAGTTGTGTTCCATATGAAGCCGTCGTGCTTTACTTCGCATTTCTGTCAAAGAAAGTCCCGGAGTATCATCAATAAATATCGGTGCCTCTGCCAACTCTCCCATCGCATCAGAAAGTCTGGAAAAGTCATCTTCTGAAAGCCGTCCTGTCTTGAGTTTCCACGCATCCACATCAGCTTGCCCTACCAACAGACGATCTACCAACTCTTCCTTACTCATTTCCAAAGAAAAAATTCCAATTGGTAATTTATCTTTGACACCGATATGTTGCGCAATATTCAATGTCAAGGCTGTTTTTCCTTGTCCAGGACGTGCTGCCAAAATAACTAAATTACTTTTTTGTAAACCTGAAAGCACATTGTCCAAATCCGTAAATCCAGTCTTTACTCCCCGAAAACCAGTTCCTGATTTTTGCAATTCGTCAATCCTATCAAAACTTTCTGTCAATGTTGCTTTAATGGGGATAAAACCGCGAGTCAAATGTGATTGTGAAATAGAAAAAATAGCAGATTCTGCTTTATCCAAAATCTCTTTTACTTCAACTTTTTCTTCATAACCAAGCTCTGTCACTTCTACACCTGCCTTAATAAGATTTCGTTTGGTCGCGCTTTCTTTAACAATTTGTGCATAATAACCAACATTGGCAGCTGTCGGAACTTGATCAATAAGTTCTGTTAGATAGGAAGATTCAACCTTTTTTAATTTTTTTTCTTTCTTAAGCTGCTCTGTTAAAGTAAGAAGATCAATTGGTCGCCGCTCTTCATAAAGAGTGAGCATCGCTCCATAAATAATCCCATTAATATCATTATAGAAGTCTGCTGGAAGAAGATTCTCTGAAACACCGATAATTGCATCCTTATCAATAAGAATTGCTCCAAGAACACTCTGTTCTGCTTCGTCGTTGTGAGGTAAAACTTTAAGATTTGCCATAGCGTCTAGTAAATTAGCGTCTAACGTCTAGTTATAAAATATTTATTAATTTTAACTAAACGCTAGTTGCTAGTCGCTAGTCGCTAGTCGCTAGTCGCTAGTCGCTAATAAAATTGTTTCAACTTCTCCGGGCAGTTTTTCAAGAGTGCTACTATACTTTGTCATTGATTTGACACTTTCTTTTCCAAATGCTTGCGCGATCTCAGTTGCTTTCTCTCCGTAAAAAATAATAACATTTGAAGCAAGAGATGTAACAAATGATGCACTGCTAATAGTATTACAATCTACTACAACAATATGGTGTTCTTTAAGCTTGTGCTGCATTTTTTCAAGCCCTGTTAATGTCCCTAAAAGAATATCAATCGAGTCCAGCGTCAGACTGTAAAGTATTTCTTTTTCACTTCTGCTTGCTGTAATTTTGCTTCCACCGATTTCATACTCACCGGGTCCTGTGATCAGAATTGGCGCTTGACTCGTTATCTCATCAGGTGATTTGACAAGTAAAAAAATTGCGTCATAGTCTGATTTATCTTGAGGATCAACGGCAAATGCCGCGAGTTTGCTTTTGAAACGAAGGCCATTTTTTGAAAGAAGTGCAATTTCCATGTACCTCATACTAACACACGTCTGTTTTCTTGACAAGATATGACATTTAGCGTATTATCATGAATGCACTTTATATAGTAACCTCTACAATAACATAAGCGCAGGATTTTCTTATGAAAGCAGAACGAGTCATTTTATCTTTTGTAGCAGTCATTGTCGGTCTTGTGGCAGCAGGTATTGCATTCTATCTGTACCAAATGACCAGAGTTGTGCCAGCGCAAAAGGATAAACCAATTGCAATGATGCCAAAGGATTCTCCTTCACCTACTCCTGATAATGCCAACATTCTGACTGTCGAATCCCCTTCTGATCAAACTGTCTTTGACAAAAAAATTATTACAATCACAGGAAAAACAAGAAGCGATGCAACGATACTTGTTAACTCAGAAAATACTGATCAAGTCGTTAAACCAGCATCAAATGGTAATTTTTCTATAACCCAAACTATTCCAGATGGAACAACGCTTCTTCATATTACGGCTGTTTTCCCAAATGGACAAGAACAAACAATTACGAGAACTGTAACATTTTCAACAGAAAACTTTTAATACTATGAAAAAACAATTATTTATTTTAGTAACACTTCTTTTTTTTGTATCAATAGTTGCACCTGTGCATGCAGTGTCACCAACTCCAACTCCTAAAGGATTAGTAAATCAACAACTGGATCAAAAAATTAATGAACTTAAAGACAAAATTGCTTCCCGTGTTTCAGAACTCAACTTGGTAGAAAAACGGGCAATGATTGGTGTAGTTTCTGGTGTCTCAGGAAATACTGTCACCTTAAGTGATGTTGCTGGACAAACACAATTTGTCGATGTCGATGAAATCACAAAGTTTTCTTCAGCATCAAATAATACATTTGGCTTATCAGATCTGAAAAAAGGAACTAGAATAACAGTTCTTGGACTTTATAATAAGCAATCGAAAAGAATTTTGGCACGATTTATGAGAACGACCATTGATCCGACATTTATCAACGGTGCTATCGCAAGCTTAGATAGCAAAAATTTTTACGTTACAGTTGCAACACCTGATCAGAAACAGATAAAAATTGATATTGAAGTCAGTAGTAAAATTTTAAGTTATGATAAAGATAGTGGTCAGTTAATAAAATTGGGCTTTTCTAAATTGGCAATTGGAGATCGGGTAAATATTATTGGTTATCCCGACAAAAAAGATTCAACAATGCTTGTCGCAAGTCGTCTTATCGATCTGGCCAGTCTCCCTAAAAATCCCAAAATTATAATATCTCAACCTTCACCAATAGAAACAATAACACCAACTCCTTCTACAACACTGAAAAATAGAATAACCCCAACAATAACCAGATAAACATGGATAAAAAGCGTTTATCGCAATTGCGGCTTCTTCTTAAGAAAAATAATTTCGGAGCAATTCTTATTTCTTCACTTGCTAATATTATTTATTTAACTGATTTTGCTTATTTTAGCGATATGGAAAGAGAAGCATTTTTACTTTTCACGCCAAAAAATCAATTTATTTTTACTGACGGTCGTTATACGCATGCTGTCAAAACACACATTACAGATTTTGAATTGATTGAAATTTCCGGAAATCAATCATTGCAAGAAGCGCTTCAAAAATGTATCAAGGAGGAAAAGATAAAAACACTAGGCATTGAAAAAAATAATCTTGTGGTTAGTGAATATGAACAAATGAGCGAATTGGTCAATGAAATAAAAAACTTTTCTCTTTCACCACTTAGGATAAAAAAATCGACTGATGAATTAGTAAAAATCCAAAAAGCATGTGCTATCGCAGACCAAATCTTTTCCACGATTGTAACACAAATTAAAACTGGCATGAGCGAACAAGATATTGCAAAAGAGATGTCACTCATCATGTTGCAAAAAAATGTTACTCCATCTTTTCCAACAATTGTTGCCTCTGGTGAAAATGCTGCTGTCCCCCATCATAAAACGAGTGATAAAAAATTACAGCCCAACAATATAATTCTTTTGGATTTTGGTGTACAATTTGAAAATTATTGTTCGGATATGACAAGGACTCTCTTTTTTGGTAAAGCGACGCCAGAACAAAAAACCGTGTATGAAACAGTAAAGAATGCCCAGCAACGAGCAATTGATTTTATTGAAAAAAAACTCATAAAAAAAGAAATAATTAAAGCATCTGATGTGGATACTGTTGCAAAAAAATATATTTTAGAAAATAATTTTCCATCAATCCCCCACTCGCTTGGTCATGGTATTGGTTTGCAAGTACATGAAGCGCCTCGGCTTTCTCCTGCGTCAAAAGAAGTATTAACAAATGGTATGGTTTTTTCTATTGAGCCAGGTATTTATTTACCAGATGATATGGGTGTTCGTATTGAAGATCTTTTTACTATCCAAGACGACCAACTTATTCAATTAACAAAATCTCCAAAAGATTTTATCGAAATACCTCAAAATTGAGGCTAAATTTGACAAAAAATTGTTTATTGGTATAATAATTTAAAGTTTAAGATTTAGAAAGCGTTGACTGGAGTCACGATCCAGGAGCTGAGAGTCAAAATGCTCTACGGAAGTTGGACCGTAAAATACAACAGACGATGTCGCTAGCGCGGAGTCGCCATAAAGAGGTTCGATTGAGTAATCTATCGGGCAAAAAGGATGGGACCGCGGGAGGTCCTTTTTTTTTGATTTTAAAATAATCAAAAATCACCTCTCGTTCCTTTTTCATCATTTTAGTGGTGGGAAATGAACGGGAGGTTTTTTTATGGGAAATATGAAAGTTATACAACTCAAAAAGTTAAAAAAACAAGATTATGAAAGAATTGTAAAGCGATCAGCTGGAGCAAATCCTGAAATTATACAAGCTGTTCGGACAAAAATGGAAGCGGTACGCAAGTACGGAGATAAAATACTGATTGAAGATTTTCAAAGACGTTTTGGAAAAGAAAATTATCAATCACTTTTAGTCTCTCAAACAGAACGGAAAGAAGCTTTTAAATCCGTCAGTAAAGAGTTTCTCTCAGGGATGAAACAGATGATAAAAAATATCACGGCAGTACACAGTGCCCAACTTCCGAAAACAATGGACACAATTATTTATTCAGAAAAAGGAATTGCTGTATGGAGAGAATGGCGACCAATTGAAAAAGTAGGACTGTATATTCCTGGAGGAAAAGCAACTTATCCATCATCTGTTTTGATGAACGCAATTCCAGCAATTATTGCTGGATGTCGTGAAATTATTATGTGCTCGCCAGCACGAGGAACAGGAAACATTCCAGCCGCTACACTTGTTGCTGCAGATATGGTAGGAATCAAAAAAATTTATAAAGTTGGTGGAGCAGAAGCAATTGCTGCGATGACATACGGGACAAAAACAATTCCAAATGTCTACAAAATTTTTGGCCCAGGCAATGCTTATGTAACAGCAGCAAAAATGCTTGCACTTGAAACGATAAGCATCGACATGCCGGCAGGACCATCAGAAATATTCATTATTGCTGATGAAACAGCAAATCCTGCCTTTATTGCAGCTGATCTTCTTGCTGATGGCGAACACGGTGAAGATTCAGCATGCGTTTTAATAACAACAAGCAAAAAAATTGCCGAGCAAACAATACAAGAAATTGAAAAACAATTGCCGCTTCTTACAACACAAGAAAGAGCAAAAGAGTCACTTCGAAAATATGGACTTGTTGCAGTTGTTGATTCAATGGAGGAAGCAATAACATTTACCAATGCATATGCACCAGAACATTTGGAAATCATGACAAAAAACTCAAGAAGTATCTTGCGAAAAATAACAAATGCCGGATCTGTTTTCTTAGGAGATTTTACTGCAAAAGCAACAGGAGATTATGCAACCGGCACAAATCACGTCTTACCGACAGGCGGTATGGCAAAAATGTATCCTCCCCTTGGTGTAGATGCATTCGGAAAATGGATGCAAGTCCAAATAGTTAATAAAAATGGCTTGAAGAAAATAAAAGATACCATTGAAGCAGTAGCAAATGCTGAAGAATTACCAGCCCACAGAAATTCTGTTTCAATACGTTTTAAAAAATATGAATAAAAATATTATCAAACAATTTATTCGATCAGATATTGCAGCAATGGGACCGTATGTACCCGGAATTTCGGCGTGGAATTTGGCAAGTACATATAACCAAAATCTCACTCAGTTAATTAAACTTAATGCAAACGAAAATCCTTATGGTCCATCTCCCCTTGCAAAAAAGGCAATCCGTAATACAATCTTTAATTACTATCCTGCTTCTGATTATGATGCTCTTCGTAGAGCGCTCGCAGAATACACAAATACTAAAAAGACAAATATTATTGTTGGTGCAGGATCTGATGAAATTATTGATCTTATCCTCCGTGCTGTTTTAAATACAGACGACAAAGTAATTGATTGCCCTCCGACATTTGATATGTATCGCGTAGCAACACTACTTAATCGTGGGCAAATTGTCAGTGTTCCTCGGATGAATAATTTTATAATTAACGTCAAAGCAATGCTTGCACAATGTGTTGATGAAAAAATAAAAATAATTTTTTTGTGTAATCCCAAT
>DASQPC010000007.1:0-2895 GCA_035644155.1 Candidatus Methylomirabilota bacterium | reverse complement strand
TATGTCCTTCTCGTCACTAAATTTGTCTGGTGAATCGCCTTCATCAATTCCGGCCATTTCCCTTCATCGCCTTGCTCTTGTTGATAGGTAACCCATGCCCGTCTGGCAAATCCCAGCGTCCAGACGTCAAGCTGTAAATCTCGTTCCAATTCATCGGCCATGTCAAGCCATTTATTTTCACTGGTCAAAAACTCAGATTTTCGGTGAAAAAATGCTTCTAAAACAATGGTTGCTAATGGCCCTTTATCAAGTTTGACCTCTTGGAAATAATTTGGTGTCCCAAAAGGATCTTTATCAAAAAGATCATACGCACGCTCTCTAACCCAGCGACGAAGATTACCTTTATTAAGATGAAGCTGACTCTTCTCTGCATTAATCTTTCCATTTTCTATGATAATACGTGTCTCAAGAAGCGGAAATCTTCCGTGGAGACCAAAATCAACTGAATTTTTTTCTCCCATCTGCCAAGCCAATTCTTCAACGCTCCCTGGCTCATTTTGCATGTCGCGATCATTATAGTCTTTAAATAATTCTGGTAAGAGAAAATGTCTTACGTAATCTTCCCGTATGCCTAATGTTTGAAAAAAATCAATATAACCAAATCTGCGGTCTCTTGCCCCATGTTTGGTTTCATTGTCCTGTAACGTAGCCTCAAGCGTGCTTCGATTGAGCATTGATAAGATAGCATTGCCGCTTTGTCCGCTCGCGATAAGTAGCTCCATCAGTGTCTTTTGGCGTTCTTCACTCAATTTAATACCATCAGGGAAAAGCAAATTCTGTGTCGTCTCAGCAATAATCTTATTAGCAACCTCAGTATTCCACCCATATTGTTCCCATTTTCTATCAATTTCAAAAAATGCTCGCATTATCCCAGTTGTTGGTTGCTTTTCTGTTCTTACAGGCTTAATATTCAGTACTTCTCCTCCTGGATCTGTTTTCTTATTTGCAATCTCCTTGCTGCCCATTGTGAAAGATCGGACAATTTCATTCTCAAACTTTCGTGCAAGTAAAAGCGTTTTAGCGTCAGCTTTATTGATACTAGTCATTTGACTCAACGTCTCATCACTAATAGGCTCTCTGGTGGTCTCTTTTTTCTCTTTCGCTGCGCCACGAAGCTTCGCCACTAGGTCTTCTTCTGGTCGTATGAGTTGTGGTCGTTCAAGTAGAGCGGTATTACTTTGGTCTGGCATAGAGTCTCCTTTCTATCATATCCTTTCTCAGAAGAAGCTGTCAATTTTGTCTCCTTCTGGAGTGGAGTATAAAACAACAAAGACTTGCCTGCTTTATATTGCGGTAACAAAAAGCTTACAAACGCGTTATGCTACAAATCGAAACCCTCTTCCCTTTACCGTCTGCAAGTGTTGGGGATTATTGGCATCTTCTTCAATTTTTCTTCTCAGTCGAAAAATAAGCTGATCAACGGCTTGATCAGTAATACCGGCTGTTGACTTATTGCCCTCCCATACGATCGTAATAAGCTCTTCCCGCTCGACGACACGCTGGGTATTTTGTAAAAGATAGCGAAGCAAACGAAATTCCGATGCGGTAAGCTGATCTGAAAGCACATCATTTCCTTTGGCAATCGTGTTCGTATTTTGGTCATATCGTATTGTTGCTTTCTCTTCTTTTACACTACTATATTCTTCATGGATAAACTGTGCAAAAAGCGGAATTTGTATTTTTCTGTCCTTAACTATTCCTATCTGCTCAAGGTAATCTTCGGTTTCTTTATCATCAAATATTTCTTTGAGTAAATCAATCTGCTCAGCAGGAGAAAAGACCGACCAAATTTCTTGGAGAGCTTTGCTGACTGTTTTTTGTTTCAGAAGAAAAAGCGATAAGTTCTGAGGCGTCTCTCCATGAGCTAAAACCGCTTCAACTGACAACTTAATAAGTCTGCCAGAACCGCCACAAAGCTTTATAATCTCTTTTAAAACAGCTTCTGAGACATGCTTGCCTGTTACTTTTTCAATATATGCCACCCGAAAGCTCGTTGCCTCCTGATCAAAAAGCGGTAAATATACCACATGACCTGCAACAAATTCATAATAATCAGCAAGTAAATCTGGCTCAAGAAACGTTTCAAGCGGCCTGTAAAGAGAAAACACAATTGAAAATTTATATTTTCCACGATTACGAAGCGTGCGCAAGTTTGTAAAGAATTCATCGGTTACTGTAGGAATGTATTCTTCAAAACGATCAAAAAGAAAAACAAGAGTAATCTTTTTATCAAGACACAAATAATCTACAGCCTCTTTAAACCCTTGAAAAAGGATCAACTCATCATGAAATTGCAGATGCTCTCTAAAAATGTCCCCAACAACTTTATTTTCCTCAAGCATCTTCCGCTCTCGAAGTGATTCGGTGAGCGTTAAAAATAAGAACTTCATCGTATCAAAAAGCGAACGTTTACGAATCTCAGAAAAATTTGCCATCACAAAATGCACAGACGTATGCGCATCTGCGAAATGTTTTATGCGAATTTGCCTGTTGTGCGCCAAAAGGCTTAGAAGCGTTGACCGTCCTGCTCCAGGCAATCCAAGCAGTTGACACGAGCTGCCTTCCTTAATATATGAAATAATTTTTTCTATTTCAGAAGAGCGTGTTGTATCAGGATAAAGCGCTTCAAAATGTTCTTGTTCCATAGTTATTATTGTACTTGCTTTTCTCCACGATGCATAGTAGTCTAAAAATATGCACTACCTTGCGCTAACATTTCCCGGAGGACTTACTATCACCCCACCCAACGGTGTCCCAAGAGGCGGACTTAGCTATCTCCAGACTGTTTTCCGCAATGCACTTGCAATTATTGTTGTCCTAGGGATTTTTTTACTTGTTATCTATCTTGTTTGGGGAGGTATTCAATGGATCACCTCAGGTGGTGACAAAGCAAAA
>DASQPC010000006.1:0-13910 GCA_035644155.1 Candidatus Methylomirabilota bacterium | reverse complement strand
TTACTCAAGATTTTTTTGACAAAAATAAGAGCCCAAAAGACAACGTAGGCGATAATAAAGGCGATAAAGCCAGCTCGTGTTTTGGCGAAGTTGAGGTTGAGATAAAAAAGTACGGCAACGCCGATATACGAGATGAGCTTTACATTCCACAGATTTTTTGTGGTATATTTGAGTGCGTAGACCATTGCAAGCGGAATCAAAACTGCCAAATAGGCAGCAAACCACGCGGGTTGTCCAAGGGTTGAGAAGACCCGAATAGTTGGCCTAAATGCATCAGTCCAGCACGCGGTATCAAAGCTGCCTCGAAACACAAAGCACGTTGGATCAGCACCAAAATGCGAGGGTAATCCCCACAATGAGACAATGATGCCACTGATAAGCGTTACGGTGAGGGTTTTGAGAACATGTTTTACCTGTAAGTTAGAAACAAACGAATAATACAACAGGATATAGCAAACAGTTGAAAATAATCCGCCATTGAATCGAGAGTAGTAGCCCCACCAAGAGACGTAGCTATCAAGTGAAAAGAGTGTTGAGATGATTTGTGAAATGAGAAAAAGTAGTAGAGGGATATCAAGAGGTGTTCGCTGGACAAAAATTTTTCTTTGAAGGACCATTTTGGTTAACCATGCTGTTGTAATAATAATAGTGAGAATAAACGTAACCCACATTTTGTTCAGTTCAAACAACTCTGAAGTATTACCTGCAAAAATAAGTGGAACGAAAAAAAAGAGCGTGTAGAAGGAGTATTCGATAATTTTATCGCAAAACTTCATAGAGATACTGAGAAATTATTTTAATGCTATCATATTGGCAAACATCGAGCAAGCTGTTAGAATGTGGAAAAAGATTATGAATATTATCAATAAATTTTTTAGCCTCTTTTCTTACGATATTGGTATTGATTTAGGAACGGCAAATACTCTCGTTTTTGTTAAGGGGAAGGGGATTGCGATTCGTGAACCATCCATTGTTGCCCGACATAAAAAAACTAAACAAATTATCGCAATTGGGACAGAGGCAAAAAAGATGCTTGGTAAAACTCCTGCATCAATTATGACTGTCAGACCACTTCGTGGTGGTATTATTGCTGATTTTGATGCGACTGAGGCGATGATCTCACACTATATCAAGCAAGTACATGAATTAGGCAATATTTTGCCTCGTCTGCTTGCTCGTCCAAAAGTTGTTATTGGTATCCCTTCATCGGTGACTGAGGTACAACGTCGTGCAGTATGGGAAGCAGCACTTTCTGCTGGAGCACGCGAAGCGTACCTGATTGAAGAACCGATGGCTGCTGCGATTGGAGAGAATATTTCTGTATTTCAGTCAAAAGGTGTAATGGTTGTGGATATTGGTGGCGGCACAACTGAGATTGCTGTGATTTCTTTGGGTGGGATTGTCGTTGGGCGATCACTTAAGCTCGCAGGAGATGATATGGATGAGGGGATTTTGCATTATATCCGCCTTCGCCATGGGCTTCTTATTGGTGAGAAAACGGCAGAGGATATTAAGATAAAAATAGGAAGCGCTTATGAGCGAGTAAGAGGTAAAGGGCAAAGAATAAAAGACAAAGATGATGTTGAGACAGAAAGAGGAGAAAAAATGATAATAGTACGGGGGCGAGATATTGAAACAGGCCTTCCAAGAAGTCTTCGTATTACTGAAACAGAGATACGTGAAGCGCTGTCGCCAATTTTTACACAAATTATTCAAGCGATTGCGGATGTGTTAGAAGAGACACCGCCAGAACTTTTGCCTGATATTTTGGAACAAGGTATTCTTCTCACAGGTGGTGGTGCCAATCTTTCAGGGCTTGATGAGTTAATTGTAGAGCGAGTACATTTACCGGTAGTTGTCTCTGATGACCCCCTTACATCTGTGGTCCGAGGTACAGGAAAAGTCCTTGAACATGAGGATATCTTGGAGAAAGTAAAGGTCATTGGAGGACTGAAGTAATGAAGGGAAATATTTTCATCAAGTAAAGGTTTATGTTTAAAAAATCTTTTAGGCATGAAGTGTTGTAGCTAGGGTAGAGAAGTTAATAATCTGTGCTACAATACCCTTATGAAACAGAGGGTAACAATTGTTCCTATTTTTCTCATCTTCTTAGTCCTCTCCCTTAGTATCTTTTTCTTTTCCCAAAAGGGTTTTCTTAACGGTAGTAATGGATTTTTTGAACAGATCACTGTCCCGATCCAAAGATTTACCTTCATACTGTTTCATAGAACGGATACGCAATCAACAGAAGCAAAACTTCGCGCAGAAAATCGTCAACTCCTAACGCTTCTTGCCAAAGAGAAAGAAATCGAAAAAGAAAACCAAGCGCTCCATGATCAATTTCAAACAACAACGCCTTCTCCTAAGCAACTTCTTCCAGCAGATGTTGTCGGTATGAATTCTAACACGTTGATTATTGCGTGTGGCATAAGTGATGGAGTAAAAAATGGCGATATTGTTGTCGTGAAAGACAACTTAATTGGTAGAGTGATTGCCCTATCAGCACATCTTGCGATTGTAAATCTTATCACGCAAAAAGATATATCTCTGACAGCCCAAACCATCAAAACCTCAACCCTTGGTGTTATCAAAGCAAATGGTGAAGGAGCAATAATTTTTGATAATGTTGTGTTGTCAGACAAATTAGAAAATGGCGATATTGTGACAACAAAAGGTGATATTGATAGCCACGGAGTAGGGTATCCGCCAAACCTTATTGTCGGAAAGATTATTTCAGTTGATAAAAAAGCAAGTAATCTTTTTCAAACAGCGCAAGTACAAAGTTTGATTAATTTTTCAAAGTTAACAATGATATTTGTGCTGATACATAACCAATGATTTTTCTACTGGGTATTATACTTACTATTTTTGCATTTCTGGAAGGTAGCATAACGACGCTGCCGTTGGTATTACTTTTTTTGTTGTGTTTTGCCAGTATTAAGAAAGACGCAATTGTTTTTCCCGTTGCTTTTGTAATAGGTTTGTTGCTGGATTTATTATTGGTTCATCCGATTGGTGTAAGCAGTTTCTTTTTTGTCATTTTTCTTTTTTTTGTTCTTTTATATCAAAGAAAATATGAGATAAATTCCTATCCGTTTGTTGCAGTTGCATCATTTTTGGGAGCTATGGTTTTTTTGCTTGTGTTTGGATATGACAATGTTTTTCTTTTGTCAGTGGTGAGTGCAGTATTTGCCGTAATTTTTTTTGGAGGATTGCACGTTTTACTGGTCAAAAAATCGTAATATGAAACATGGTTTTGCTTTTGGAGAGCATATTAAAACAGAAAAACTCAAACGACATCGCTATGATGAAAATCCCCAGTCGTCATTCCAGATGCGAAGTGTGTTGTTGCCAATTATATTAATTGGCGCAACAATACTTCTGATCATCAAGCTTTTTCTTTTACAAATTGTCCATGGCAGTGATTATCGTAAACTTGCTGATTCAAACAGGATTCGTACAGCCATTATTCATGCGCCACGAGGCATTATTTTTGACCGCAATGGCACGCCGCTTGTTTTTAATATGCCAGGTTTTCGGGAAGTCCATCAAGATCCCAAAAATCCTGGTGCAAATACGTCAACGCACTTGAGTAAAGAAGATGCCCTCACGCGTATTGCCGCGGGTGATCATCGTATTGAAGTTGATAGTCTTCGACAGTATCCCTACAAAGACGCAACAAGTCATGTGCTTGGCTATCTTGGACAGATTTCCAAAGATGAAATTGAAAGCGGTGAGTTTGCCGGTTATCAAACAAGTGATTGGATTGGGAAAAGCGGCATTGAAGGAGAATATGAACATCAATTGCGTGGGCAAGATGGTAAGCAGCTTGTTGAAGTTGATGCGCTGGGGCGAATTGTCAGAGCGCTTGGACAAACAGATCCAATTCCTGGGGAAGATATCACCTTGACACTTGATGCTAAGTTACAACAGGCTGCATATGATGCTTCAAAGGATGTCAAAAAAGGAGCAATTGTTGTTTCACGTCCTGATGGAGAAATTCTGGCAATGGTTTCCAAACCTTCCTACGATGCAAACCTTTTTACCCTTGATACGACGTATAAAGGTGCATCTGATAGCGCATATCATTCATTAGCAAGTGTTCTGTCTGATACAAATAACCAGCCGCTTTTAAATCGCGCGATTTCTGGTATCTATCCGCCTGGGTCGACATTCAAGCTTGTCGTTGCAGCATCAGGTCTGCAAGACAAAGTGATTGATAGTAACTATCATATAACTGATACAGGTATTTTAAAAGTTGGGGATTTTTCTTTCGCAAATTGGTACTACACAGAATATGGCAGAACAGAACAGGGTGATGTCAATGTCACACGAGCCATTGCCAGATCAAATGATATTTTTTTCTATAAACTTGCAGAAAAAATCGGTGTTGATAAATTATCCGCAATGGCGACAAAGTTTGATCTTGGTGAAAAACTTGGTATTGATTTAGCAGGTGAGGAGGCAGGGCTTGTCCCGACAAAAGAATGGAAGCAAAAAACACTCAAAGAAGATTGGTATTTGGGAGACACATATCATTATGGTATTGGACAGGGATATCTATTGACTACGCCGCTTCAGGTCAATAGCTGGACGCAGGTCGTTGCCAATGGGGGGAAGCTCTATCAGCCGAGATTATTAAAGAGTCAACAATCCTTCGACTCAGCTCAGGACAAGCCAAGAGTCAAGAAGCAAGGGATTATAGATGAGAAAACAACGTCGTTAATTCGTCAGGGGATGATTGATGCATGTAGTACTGGTGGAGTTGCCTGGCCGCTTTTCGATTTTAAAGTCAAGAATCAAGCATTAAGAAGCAAAATAGATGGAAAAGATTTCTTGATGCCAAAAACTGCCACTGGTTCAGCAACGACGCAAGATGTTGGTATCTCGGTTGCGTGTAAAACAGGAACCGCACAACATGGTGGAGAAGATACGCTCCCTCATGCATGGATTACGCTTTTTGCGCCGGCCTACAATCCACAAGTTGTCGTGACTGTTTTGGTTGAGGCGAGTGGTGAAGGTTCAAATGTGGCCGCACCAATTGCAAAAAAGATTCTGGAAGCATATTTTGGGAAGTAGAATTTATTTTTCAGTTTTTATGCTTAAGTTGTTTACGAAGCGGCTCTGGGAGTTGATCTAAAGCCTCTTCACCCCAAATGCATTCGATTTCTGATCTTGCAGAAAGTATTGCTACATGGTTAGCCAAACTTGTTGCATGATTCAATTTGGTATATACTCTTTGTATGCAAAAGAAGGTTTTAAATTATCGTATTATTATTGAGAAAGAGAAATATGCAGACGGGTCAGACGTCTATGTCGCTTATTGTCCAACACTTGGTATTAGCGATTATGGGGACACAGTAGAAAGTGTATTGGCAAGTATTAAAGATGGGATTGAACTGGCAGTAGAATCACTTATTAAAGAAGGAAGAGAGATGCCACTTGATCATATCGAAGAGCAGATTATTACCTCGACAAAAATAAACATCCCTTCTGGAATAAAAATTTCCCTCACCTAAATGACCAAACTGCCTCGTAATATAAAAGGAAAAGAGTTGATCAATATCCTTGAGCGATGGGGTTTCAAAGTTGTTGGTAAAAGAGGTAGTCATGTCCGTCTTGCTCATCCTGATGGACGATGGACACAAGTTGCAGTTCATCCAAAACCAATCCCACAAGGCACACTTCATGCGATTCTTCGTCAAGCAGGTTTGACAGGAGAGGATTTAATAAAAAAATAATATTCTATGGATGATAGATCGTATTGGGTGGGGTTTTCTGTTTTTCCTGGAATTGGGCCTGGGCGGTTTGCAAAACTGCTTTCCCATTTTGGTACTGCAAAAGATGCCTGGAATGCGTCAGAAAAAGAACTCGCGTCAATAATCGGCAAAGCATTGACAGAAAGTTTTGCAGTTTTTAGAAAAAATTTCTCACTTGCAGCATATGAATCGCAATTACAGAGCGCAAAGGTTTCTTATCTGATAAAAGATGAATCTGATTATCCAACGCTTCTCAAACAAATCAAAAATCCACCATTCGTTTTATATTGCAAAGGCAATAAAGAGATTCTAAAACAAGTTCAGAACGATATATATATTGGTATTGTTGGGACGAGAAAAATAACAAGTTATGGCAAGCAAGTTACCGAAATGATTACAGCTCAACTTGTTGATGCTGGGTGTGTGATTGTTTCAGGACTTGCGTTAGGGGTGGATGCTGTCTCTCACACAAAAACACTTGAGTCAGGCGGAAAAACAATTGCTGTTCTTGGTTGCGGAGTTGATTATTGTTATCCACGCGAAAACGAGAAAATCTATGCTGAGATTCTTGAAAAGAATGGCGCCGTTGTTTCAGAATACGCATTAGGCGCAAAACCAACCATCGGATCTTTCCCTTCACGCAATCGTATTATTGCCGGATTGTCACTTGGAATCGTTGTGACAGAAGGCTCAGCAGACAGTGGCGCATTGATAACAGCAAAGGACGCGTTGGCAAATAATCGAAAAGTGTTTGCTGTACCAGGACCTGTGACCTCCAGTCTTTCTCAGGGGCCGTATCAGTTGATAAAAAAAGGTGCAACGGTTGTCAGTAGCGCAAAAGAAATTCTTGATGAATTAGGAATCAGGAATAAAGAATTAGGAAGAAGTAAGAAATTGATAAAAGGAGATACCAAAGAAGAGCAGCAAATTATTGTTTTATTACAACAAGAAAATATTCATATTGATGAGCTTATAAAAAGAACACAGATTGATTCAGCAAAAATTGGTGGGATTTTGTCACTGATGGAGATGAAAGGGATGATACAAAGTCTTGATGCTGGATTTTTTTGTTTGCAAAGAGACTAGCTAGAGAGTAACAATATCATAAATTTCAGGTCCATAGGCACTAAGTTTTTGCATGACTGTTGTTTTTCCAGTATTTTTATTATATCGATAAATCATCGCTTCTCCCACAATCGTCCCTTCGTCTTCAGCATTTCTAATAGTACCTTTTTGCGATTCGTGCATAACTCCGGTGCTTTCCCCAATTAATAAATTATCTTGATTATCATAGGCTAAGCCACGTGTATAGAGATTTCCCTCCCATACAGTTTTTCTATTAAGGTTGTGTACCTTTGAACGTGAAGATTCACAAATAAGAATATCAGAGCCTGCAACAAAAAGCGTATGTGGATGATAGATACCTTCAATAAGTTTTTCACTAGTAAGAACGTCAGCGACAAATCCATTTTGTGCGGTATACCATTTTTGTCCTTCTCGTGGGCCAAAACCTGAAACCAATGTTCTCCCGTCAGGAGTTGTTACGATGGAATTGAGATGGTAAGTATCGGCAGAACCATTACTGTCTGGTACGCGATAGACAACTTCTGATTTTTTACCAGGGTCGGTAAGAGGCACGGCACGTACTTCGTCGGTGCCGGTGGCGACAATAAATAAGTTATCTTCAACTACGCAGAGTGAGTGAGGATCTCGTGTGTCTAACGCATAAGTGTCTCTTACCGATAAATCATTGGCATCCAATACTTTAAGAAGCGGTTTACCTGTGTCTTTTATTTTTCCTGCATGAAAGACAACATTAGCGTCAGTATGTTTTACTAAACCATAACTTTTTACCATTTTTTCTTCGTGCAGATTTACCCAACGTGGTTTTGGTGGTCCTATGACAAGGAGAGAGCCTTCTTGATTGGTCTGGTGGGGAAAACTGACGAGTATACGAAGTGGATTTACTTCAATCATATCGAATCATTCTAAGTCACGATTTTTATAAATACAAGAGTTTCTTTTTGCGTAATGGGATGGGGGTGATTTTCTTATTGACACAATAATATTCTCGCCTTATACTTATAACTAATCAAGAGTGATGGCGAGAGTTTTGGCTCTATGACCCATCCGGCAACTGATTTGATCGAAATCAAATCATCCTGAGCGCTTTGCGCGAAGGGCGATTCGACAAAAAATCAACCGCGGTGCCCAACCCAAACCCATCTGGGAAGGATTAGCCGTTCCGATTCAATCGGAATAAGGAAAAACCAATTTGCTCCCTTTTGGGGAGTTTTTTTTGTTTTATATATGGCAAGCAGCATTGAAAATCTTTTAAGAGGACAGTATAGTCATAAACGAGGCACAGAAGATAGAAGTCTTCCTCCAATAGTTATTGTTAATGATTTTGGTAATCATCTTTCTCCTGCAGAGTGCCAACTGAGTATAACAAATGTTTTTGATGCTCATAGGATTCCAAATGGACGACAAAGTAAGTTTATGACAATAGGTGATGTAAAACCATTTAACGTTGTAGATGGCGCTTTTCAAATCACTCAATTGGCTGGCAATAGGAGAGATATGGAAACAGTTTTTGTCGGTGTGGTTGATCCAGGGGTGGGTACAGAGCGGAGAGGTATAGTTGTGCAAACAAAAGAAGAACATACCTTTATTGGACCAGATAATGGTTTGCTAAGTCTTGCTTTTGGAGAGCAACAAGTGAAAAATGCTTATACAATTCGGAAAGATTTTTTTGATCAAGTAGCACCTACTTTTCATGGAAGAGATATATTTACTCCTCTTGCAGCGGAAATTGCAGTTGGTACTGATCCTGTAACAATACCTGCATTAGAAACAATAGACCCAAATGATTTAATGAGATTACAGCTTGAAGAAGGACATATTGTTCACCATGACGGCTATCAAAATGCAAAACTTTGGAAAAAAGGAGTTCCAATTATTTCAGAAGGAGAAAGAGCAGTGGCAGTAACAATTACGCCTGAACATAGAATTTTTGACAGAGGACTATTCCGTAAATCAATAACTGTGCCTGTGGGTCGTACTTTTGAGGATGTTGAGGTTGGAGGTTGGCTTGTTTATGAGGGAAGTAGTGGGCGAAATAATAATGGGGGAAGTGGACATGTTGAGGTTGCAATCCGTGAAGGAGCAGGAAAAAATGGTGCAGGGAATAGATTGGGAACACCAGTTGGTGGTATTATAGGATTGGAGTGGCACTTTGGCGGAAAGAAAAAGAGATAACTTTAGTTAGCGATAATCCTAATACTCATTTTAAAAAGAAGATATATAACACCTGAATATATAAAAAAACTTCACAAAATTTTAGTTTGACAAGATACTGTATGATTATAATCATAAAATTATGTCAGTAGAACAAAGAAACCCACTACAAGGAAAACTTGGACCAAGATTTGGTCAAGCTGTTGCAGGAGAAACCTACATTGATACTCCCGAAAGGCAAATCTATCTCGATAAAAAGCCAGCAGAAGGACCATATGGTTTCATAGATTTTCATCGGCAGTATGGATTGAAGCAAGAGGATAAAACATATGTTGATAAAGTTGCAGCACATCAAAAAACGCATCCAGCAGATAATGTTGTTACTATAAGTATTCGTGAGCTTCATCCAGATAGGGTGCAGGCATTAGCAACGGAAAATAATCTTGTTTCTAGTCCTGATGGACACATCAGAGTTAACTATTATTTGTTTGATAACGATGATGATGGTGATAGGCTAGTAAAGTATGTCAAAACGTATTGTAAAAAAGGATGGGATACTAGTTCAAATAGATTAGGAGAAGGTATACGAGAAGTTGGAGAAAAAGATATAGAAACGGTGAATACTCTTTTGACTGCTCTTGAAGACAAAGAAAAGCGCTTTCGTGAATCGCCAGACGTTAGTGTGCCTGCACTGGTAACAGTACGACTAAAAGTAATGGAGGGACCTACTCCTGAGGGATATATCCCAGTAAAAATTGATCCTTCGGACAAATAAATTTTCATATTTAACTCCTTCATTTTGCTTTTCCCTCTTGACAGCTCCTGTATAATTGAGATTAGAATTGAACCTTAGATATATAAATAATATGAAGCACTTAGTAATCGTCGAATCGCCGACTAAAGCAAAAACCATTTCAAAATTCTTGGGCAAAGATTACACCATCAAATTTTCAATGGGACATGTGATGGATTTGCCCAAAAGCAAGATGAGTATTGATATCGAGCATAACTTTGTGCCGCAATATGAAATTATTGAGGATAAAAAAAAGCTTATCGCAGAACTTCGAACTGCTGCTAAATCATCAGATGCGATTCTGCTCGCGACAGATCCAGACCGAGAAGGAGAAGCAATTTCAGCCAACATTCAAGAACTCTTGAGTGAAGGAAAAGCAAAAGTTTCAAAAGATAAATTTAAACGGATTGTTTTTCATGAAATTACAGAAGGAGCGATAAAAGAAGCACTTGCATCTCCCCGACAGGTTGACGGCAATCTCGTTGATGCCCAAACAGCAAGGCGTGTTTTGGATCGTTTGGTTGGTTACCAATTGTCTCCACTGCTTTGGAAAAAAGTCAGACGTGGACTTTCTGCTGGTCGTGTGCAAAGTGTTGCCTTACGTCTTTTGGTAGAGAGAGAAAGAGAAATAGAAAAATTTGGCAAAGAAAATTATTTCACCATTCATGGCATGTTTGTACAAGACAAAGCAAACAAAAAAGAACCTACAGAGTTTACGTTGCTTGAAATAAAAGGTGAGAAAATTGATATCCAACAGAAACTAAATTTATATGACGGCGAGTATTCGTTTGGTAAAACAATAATTACAAGTAGAGAACAAGCTGATTCTTTGTTGGACCAAAGCAAGAAACAGGAATATATTGTTGGTGAAGTGAATATGCGAGAATCCAAACGCAGCCCTTATCCACCGTTCACCACGTCAAGTCTTCAACAGCAAGCAGCCAATCGATTTGGGTTGCCAGGAAAACGGACAATGAGTCTTGCTCAAAAGCTCTATGAAGAAGGCTTTATTACCTATCATAGAACTGATTCTTTTTCACTATCTCCAGTTGCTATCAAACAAATGCGAAGTTTTATTGCAAAAGAATATGGCGAAAAGTATTTACCAAAAGATGCAAGGCTTTATCGTACCAAGCAAAAAAATGCACAAGAAGCTCATGAGGCAATTCGTCCAACGCAAGTTGAGAGAACAGCAGCGACTGTCAAAACAGAACTTGGAGAAGCATATGCCAAGCTTTATGATCTTATTTGGAAACGTGCGGTTGCTTCTCAAATGATTGATGCACGGATTGAATCAACAACTGTTTTTGCTGATTCTGTCATCCTGAGCGTAAGTGAAGGATCTAATAAAGATTCTTCGGCTTTACCTCAGAATAACAAGAAACCTGCCTATCGATTCAAAACCAACGGTTCGATTTTGCTTTTTGATGGATTTCTCAAATTAACACCTCAGGCTCTTGAAGATAGACGTTTGCCTCAGTTTGTCAGTGGTGAACAAATTGATCTCCGTGATATTCGAGCAGATGCCCATGAAACAACGCCGCCGCCACGCTACAATGACGCATCACTCATCAAAACGCTTGAAGAAAAAAGCATCGGTCGTCCATCAACGTATGCCTCAATTATCTCAACGATTACTGATAGGGGATATGTTGAGCGGGTAGAGCGCAGATTTACTCCCACAACAGTTGGGACGGCTGTAAATGATTTTTTGGTAAAGAATTTTTCAACAATTGATGATATCCCATTTACTGCGCAGCTGGAAGATGATTTAGATTTAATTGCCAATGGGGAAAAAGAATGGCATCAAATGATGAAAAACTTTTATGATCCTTTTGCGAAGAAACTCCAAGAAGTTGAAGGAGCAGAGCGTGTCAAAATACCGGTTGAAGAGACAGATGAAGTGTGTCCTCAATGCCATGAAGGAAAGCTTGTGATCAGAACTGGACGATTTGGTAAGTTTTTTTCCTGTAGTAGATTTCCTGATTGCCGATTTACCAAACAATTTGTTGAAGAAACCAATGTGATCTGTCCCAAAGATGGTGGCAAAGTGATTATCAAAAAAACCCGCAAAGGCCGAAAATTCTATGGTTGTTCCAACTATCCAAAATGTGATTTCGCCGCCTGGAAATTGGAAGATATTAAAAAAAGCGCTAATCAGTCGCAAGAGAAAAGAAGATAGATTTATCTTGAAGATTTTTTGGGACGGTTTTGAGAGAAGGATGAATAACAAAAAAGTATGTGATAAAATCTCTCTATGATCAAACTTGACGCAAAAAAACTTCGTATCACAGAAGCACCTGAAGAGCAAAAAAAACTTCTGAAGAAAAATCCAGTGTATATTATTGTTGATAACGTTTTGGATACCTACAATATTGGTGCGATTTTTCGTCTTGCTGATGCAGTTGCAGCGGAAAAGGTTCTTTTATGTGCGGGTTCTGAAACGCCGCCAAATCACCGGATCAAAAAAGCTTCCATCAATACTACAGAGTGGGTTGAGTGGGAATACTATAGTAGTGCAGCGGAAGCGATTAAGGATTTAAGATTAAAGATTAAAGACTTAAAAGTGATTGCTGTAGAGCAAGACAATCGAAGTATTTCTTATGATAAAGTAGAATATACATTTCCAATCGCAATTGTCGTTGGTCATGAAACTGAAGGGGTGTCAAAGGAAGTTCTGGATACGGCAGATCAGATTGTTGAACTCCCGATGTGGGGAGTAAATATTAGCTTGAATGTCATGGTGAGTCTTGGGATTATTTTATATACCGTGATGGAACACTATGAATAAACAGACAGAACTAGATCAAATTGCTCGCGAGATAGAGCGTTGCAAGATTTGCAAAGTAGGGAAGAGTGGCAAAGCAGTTCCCGGAGAAGGCAATCCTGATGCAGATCTCGTCTTTATTGGTGAAGCACCAGGGAAAAAAGAAGCCGAGACTGGTCGTCCGTTTATCGGCAGATCAGGGCAACTTCTCCGTTCGCTCATTCGTAGCATTGGATTTGATGATGAAAAAGACGTTTATATCACAAGCCCAGTAAAATATTTGCCAGATAGGGGAACACCGACAAGTGCAGATATTGCACATGGTCGAGTCCATTTAATGAAACAATTTGCGGTGATCCAGCCAAAAGTCGTAGTTTTGTTAGGTAGAGTAGCAGCGGAAGGAGTTCTGGAACGCAAAGTAGCAGTTGCCAAAGAACATGGACATATTATTGAAGAAAAAGACGGCATCAAATATTTCCTGACCTTGCATCCTGCGGCAGCGTTGAGATTTCCTCATAAATACAAACCACTACTGCAGGAAGATTTTAAAAAACTAAAATCTCTAATGTGACTAAATAACGATAGTAAGTAAATAATAAAGATATGACTAATGAGGCCTCTTTTGGAGCGAGTAGAGAACCCAAAAAATATCAAATACATTCCTCAGGCGATTCCAGACATGTACATGCAATGGTGGATCGTGTGATGAATACCCTTCCCACAAATAGATTATTCGCAACATTACACGCGTACAGAAATTTGAGAAGTCATGAATTACGAGATCAGAACGTTTTTTCATTAACAGATATACCTCTTGCAAGATTTCATAGTGATGCAGAGCATCCCCTTATTGAACCAACAATTGGTTCACTTATAGTAAGAGGAAGCTTGGCAGAATCACGAATAGGAAATTTTTATACGAATGACAGAATTTTCAGACAGGAAGATGGGTCAGTCGAATTACGAGGAGCTAATTATTTTATAAATAAAGACAGTAAAAAGGAATCTCCCTTTGAAAAACTTGCTGTTATTGAACGAGATTTTCGTGATGGATTAAGTGTATTAGAGCAAGTAGGAAGACCAATAAATGAAAAGGAATTTTTAATGTATCTTGGGGTACTAGATTATTTAAAAATACATTCTCTTTCATTGCTTCATACACTAACGTACGATGAGCGAAATGGTCAAATGCCACAAGATAAAGAGGCATATTTACAGATAAGAAATGAGGCAGTGGGACTGATGAGAGGTACTGTGAGAAGGTTTTATCAGACAGCCTGTGGATTTCGTTTTGATACTGATGTAAGTTTAGAAGCGATGGGTTCAAAAATGGATAGGCTTGTTTCGTATCTTC
>DASQPC010000005.1:0-7562 GCA_035644155.1 Candidatus Methylomirabilota bacterium | reverse complement strand
CAAGTTTGTCAGGTTTTCTTTTCAAGACGGCTGTTTTCAAGTTATCTATTATAACTGAGGTCGTCAGTAGTCTATGTCTCTGTTCGTCTCCTGATACTGCGGTATGTAAGTATGCCTGTGTTAATTCACTAAATATTTTTGCACTTTTCTCATTTGTCTCGATTGGAGTTTTAGGAAGTTCGCCAAATTTAGCCAAAAAATCACCACGAGATAGAGGTTTATATGGTTTTGGTTGTTCAGGATTTGTAATTCTTTTTTCCGGATTTTCAAGGCTGCCCATAAAAAAATCTTTCTCTGAGATTATATCATAGATGAATTTTGTCAGAGGATTGGTTAGCTATCCCACAATAAGACACCTGAAATTGTCTCGAGTTGTTTTTTGTTTTGCAGCAAATGTTTGATGCGGGTTGTTTGTTGATTGAGTTTTTTTGATTCATTCTCAATATTAATTAATGCTTCTTCCATCGCATTTACTCGAGATGCATGTCGTGCCAGTTGGTTTTCAAGAAGTGTTTGGCTAAAAAGATTTGCCATAATTTGGGTTTCAAAGAAATGAAAAATTTTTTCCAAAGTTGGTTCAAAAATAAATCTGTCTTCACGTGGTACCTGTGCAACTGTCTCTGTCTCAAAAATATCTTCACCAGTAATACTTGTCTCAATTGCACTTTGCCTGACAACATTGCCAAATTTACCATAATACACATGGACTTGTTCGTATTGCAAAAACTTTTTCATAAGACCTTTGATATGCATTACCTCAATTCTGGTATCTGGGATCTCAAAATATTCAAATGGTTTGCCAACGCCTGAATTTTCATACATTTCTCGTCCGGCGCTTCCGATAACCAAAATTTCATTCTCGCCGGGATTTGGTTTTCTTAGGTCTTGGATAAAAAGCTTAAAAGTTTTTTGAGTAACAGATCCATAGAGTCTGCCGTTTGAAGATAAGTAGACCATCAGTGTCTTGCCATTTTTCTGTAAACTTGGCAGAATTGTTTTATCTCCTTTTTTTCGTCTTGCCAATAAATCTTTTACTTCTCGTCCATAGGATGATTTGAGATCGACATAGACATCAGAGATTTTGGTGAGAAAATTACGAGTTTTCAAAACAGAATCTTTAATATTCTGCATACGGATAACGGCAATTTCTTCATAACTTTCTGCCAAATCTTTAAGACTATTAAGTGCTTCTATCTCTTCTAAAACAATTTTCCTCTGCGCCATAGATTTTTATTTTTTTATGTTATTTCCCAAGTGTTAGGAGATGTTCTTTATACTTTAACACATTTTCGTTAAACGTTTTCAGATCATTAACAGTAGCAAGATCAAAAAGAAATTTTTGCCAGTCCTCACGAGAATACGCAGCAAGAAGGCCTTTTTTAATTTTATCCAGCGTTTCTTTGGTATCAATCAAATTTTGCAAAATCATAGAAAGAATAATCAGTTGGACGGTGAGAGGAATAGTCAACTGGTACGGTTGGTTAAAAAATTTATAAATCAAATCTCCCAAGCGAAGATTTTTTTTGACGTCCTCTGTGAGTTCTTGTCCAAAGTGAGAGAGATTTTGCAGCTTATTATATTGTGACAAAAAAGCAGTTAAATTTTTGTTGACATCTCTCGTAAGTTTATCCAATGTTTGCCGTCCGACACGGGTCACAGAGAGGGGAATATTCACAGCTGGCCGCATGCCTTGATAATAAATATTACTATCAAGATAAATGTGACCATCGGTAATACCCATGACATTGGTTGAGACGTATCCTGTAAAATCTCCTTCGACAATTTCAATAATTGGAAGACAAGTGATGGAGACTTCAGTTGCTGTTGGATGCTTAAAATTGCCCGCTCGTTCTAACAGCTTGGAATGGGTGTAGAAAATATCGCCAGGATATGAATCACGACCAGGAAATCGTCTTGCAAGAAGAGAAAGCTCCCGATAGAATTTTGCGTGGGTTGAAAGATCGTCGAGAATAAGAAGGGTATGAATCCCTTGATCTCTAAAGTATTCAGCAATGGCCATACCTGCATAAGGCGTTTGATAAATCAGACTTGGCGAGTCGTATGAGGAAGTAGCAACGATAATCACTTTATCCAAAATTTTTTCTTGCGCAAGAAATTCTTGAATTTTTTTAATATCACTTTTCTTTTTGGCAATTGCTGCATAAATTGCGATAACGCCTTCATGCACCTGTTTTTTTATTGTTGTCATCAAAAGAGATGTTTTTCCTGTTTTTCGATCACCAATAATCAATTCCCGTTGTCCTCGTCCTAAGGGAATAAGCAGATCAAGTAGGGCAATACCAGTTACCAAATGGGTCGTGATTTTTTGTCTTCCTGCAATGCCAACTGGTTTGGCATCTAGATCTCGAATTTCTTTAGGTCTGGTGTATGGTACAGTTGGATCAAGTGGTTCACCTAGAGGATTTATAGCCTGACCCAACAGCTCGCGACCGACTGGAACAGATAAGAGTTGATCGGTGCGGGTAACTTTTGTGCCAACGGTTATTGGTTCGTGAGAAAAAGTTCGGGCTTCAATTTTACCGCGATTAATAGCAAAAACTTCGGCCTTTTCTCCATTTTCAAACAGGATAACTTCATGCGTTTTAACCGTTGGTAAGCCTTCAATAAACACAATAGGATGACTCACTTGGAGTACGATGCCGTATTCGCCGGTCTTTTGTAGAAATTGATTGAATAGTGTATCCATATGAGTTTATCTTCCAAGATGCATGTCTTCAAGTGTTTGATGCTCGTTTGGGGGAGAAGCCGGTTGGGTTTGCTTCTGCGGTGCAGTTGTCGTTAAAACTCTTTGCAGCACCTGTTCAAATTTTGGTCGAATAGAAAAATCAACGTATTTTCCTTTAAATGTGACTGCGGCTCCTGCAATCAGTTTGCGATCAACACGAATATCAAACAGTACTTGCTGACATAAATTAAGAACAAACCAATCAGAAAATGCTTTAAGTGTTTGTTCTGTTGGTTCAAAAGCAATGGTTAAAGATAACACCGTAAGTCCTGTGATTTTTTCTGAGAGACTGGTAAAAAAAGTCTTCAGTGCTGAGGCAGATTCAGAATTGATGTTATGCTCTCGAAGAAGCGTGAGAAATTTTTCTTTTTTTTGGACACCAAATTGTTCCATCAGTGCATGATCAAGTCTGAAATTATTTTGATAACAAGCATCAGCAATAAATCCTAACCGTGAAATAAAATCATTTGCTTCGGCTTTTGTTTGGATAAAATTAGACAGATCAAGCGTTTCCATCTACTCAAACCCTCCTTCTTGTTTTACTTTTTCTAAAGATTGTATAACCAAATGTTGATGGTCGTTAAGAGAAATCGTTTTATTGAGAATTTCTTGTGAAGCTTCTTGGATGACACGGATGATTGTCTGTTCTGTTTGTTTGATACGTGCTTGTTTGTAGCTCTCTAATTCTTTTTCCAAATTTGGAAGAAGCGTTTCATGAAATTCTTTCAGTTGTTTTTGCAGGTCTGTCTCCAACCCTTTCATTATCTTTTCAAAATCAGTGACAGAAGTGGAGGAGACTTGGGTTAATGAAGCGATATAACTTTTTTTAAAATCATGCGTGACATCAACGGTTTCGTTATTAATATCATCAATCATTTTTGAAAGTGCATGATCGATTGCTGTTTTTGAGGAGGTATTCACATATTTTGCATCAGTGATGATTTTGTCTGCCTCAAAAGTTGCGTCGGCAAGAATTTTTCGCTCTTTGCTTAAGGCATCATCAACAACTTGGTGATAGTTAGTATCGATTTTGGTTGTTTTTTCTTCAACTGCTTTTTCTTTTACACGAAGTTTGATGAGATAAAAGATCAAAAAAAGCACAATCACAAGATTGAGTAAAAAGTTGGTAATTTGAAAGAGTAGTGCAGGCAGCATATCTCTATTTTAGGTTTTTAATCTGCATTTAACAATGATGAGTTTGGAATCTATAATCGTAGTATCAAAAATGCTACCGTAAGGCCGGATAAAACAATCATAATGACGATAAACACATTAAAGATAATCCCAAGATGAATAATCTTGCTTGCTGCAGGATTTCTGCCAAGTGCCTCAACACCTTTTGCAGCGGTACGTCCAAAGCTCATAAAGCCTAACACAAATGATCCACAGACAACAAGTGCAGCAACAATATATTTAAATAGCGGTGCAGGAGCGTCTTTTGTCGGCAAAAGCGCAATTTTAAAAATATCAGACAGAGAGCCAGCCAGGCTTGGTTTACTATTAAAATAGTGCAGGTTCAAATCAACGGCAATCTTGTCGATTCTTTTTGAGTCAGGATTGTCATAGCCTTCCAACGCAGTGCCAAGTACATAGCCGCCATCATTGGCTTTGACGCCCACACCTGGAATTGTTGATGTCGTAATCAAATCTCCTTTTTTGATCGGACCTTCTTTGCTTGAGACCAAAACATACACTGCCCCGACTGAAATGACTGGCACACTCGTATTTGGGTTGTTGTCTGAATTTAAAATAACCCCAGCGTCTCGAGAGACAACACCTACTACTTGGGGATCATACGAAATATTTGAAGGGAATGCTCCTTGGTTGGAGGTTGAGAGAATACTTCCATCTTTAACAGTGCTATTTTTAACTTCAACCATTCGAGCAACTCCTAAAGTCGCTGCTGCATCAACACCTGCATTTTTGTCAGTTGTTTGAGCAAAGACAGGAGAAGAGAAGGCAAGAGCAGCAAGCAGAGCAATCATTGTAAAAACAGATAATTTTAGAGCCATAGGGTAAGTATAATTAAACACTAAGCGTATTTCTAGATAGCTTAAAAAGGCTTTGCTACTTTATTAAAAGAGGTGTAGACTATTTGTGTGGGCGATAAGGTTTGTAAACATAAAGATCAAATAAAAGATTTTCCACCTCATGACATCAGTGTTTGTGAAGATTGTATAAAGACTGGTGATACATGGGTTTCCCTCAGACAATGCCTTACCTGTGGACATGTGGGGTGTTGTGATGATTCCAAGAACAAACACGCGACAAAACATTTTAAGACAACAAAGCATCCGATTATGAAATCCGTCACGCCTGGTGAGGAGTTCACTTGGTGTTATGTTGATGAAATATATCTCTGATATAATCTCCCTATGGCATTTACTAAATATCGAATTCTTATTTATTCAGAAAGTCCAGATAAGCTTATGGAGTTTTATCGTGATGTTTTAGGTTTTAAACTCGTTGACCAACTCAATATTCCTGGCGATTATGGTTATATGTTTAATGTTGTTGGTGAGTATAATGTTTGGATTGGCAAACATTCAGAAATTCATGGTAAAGCAAAAGAAAATTTTAGACATTTGTTTAATTTATATCCAGAAGAGGGAGTGGAGCATTGGTATAACAAATTGAAAGATAATCCACAGGTCACAATCGTCGCAAAGCCTTTTCTTGCTCCATTTTCAACGCCAGATAATCAAGTTTGGTTTGCAACGTTTTTGGATCCAGAAGGCAACTGTTGGCAATTTGTCGGCAAAAAGTAGTTGCTACTTTCTGGTATACTAAATTTGTATGAGGATTCTTCTTAATTGGTTAGCAAGCGCGTTAGTTATTATTATTGCAGCGTATCTTCTTCCTGGAATCCATGTCGCAAGTTTTGTTACAGCTTTGGTGGTGGCATTGGTTTTAGGAATTCTTAATGTTTTTCTCAAGCCGTTTCTTATTCTTCTTACATTACCGATTACTCTTTTGACATTTGGTCTCTTTACGCTTGTTATTAATGCATGTTTAATCCTTTTGGCAGGAACTCTTGTGCCTGGTTTTACCGTGGATGGTTTTTGGTGGGCGCTATTTTTTAGTATCCTTGTCTCAATCATCAATATTGTCGCTAGCAAAATATAATGTTTTAAGATCTCATGAAACCCTAATTACAATTCGGCCATGCGGATTGTTGGCCACGGCTGAGCATATATGCTGCTGTTTTGATTGCTTCATCTGCATTTGTTCGAAGATCTGGATTTGGATCAAGATTCATCTGTGTGCGCACATTGTTCCATGAAGTTGGTGAGAATTGAAACATCCCAAGATAAGGAGGATTGCCTGCAGAGTTTGTATTTTTGTCTGATTCGCATTGTGCAATTTTTTCAAGCTCATTTTTATCAACACTGTATTGATTACTGTAGTGAATAAATAATGATTCTAAATCTGTTGTTGGGGAAACAGTTGGTGTAGGAGGAGGCGTGTCGGTAAGAGTTGGTGTTGGCGTTACTGTCGGTGTTGGTGTGGCAGTTGGCGTGGTGGTTGGAAGAGTTGTCGGAGTCGGTGTTGCGGTCGGAGTGGGCAAGTTTGTTGGGGTTGGGGTAGGGCTTGGATCCGAGGGCGGAGTAGGCGTTGGAACAGTAAAAGAATGAAAAGGTGGCTTAGGTGTTGGTTCTGGAGTAATTGTTTGATCTGTGAGTAAAAAATGATTGCCGCTTATGGTATCTGCGCGAGCAACCGCATGAAAGCAAACTGTAAAAAAACAAAACGAGATAATAACAAGAAGACAATACTCTGTTAGCTTTTTGAGCATAGGTCTATCTTAGCATATTTTTGGTAATTAATGCTGCCAAACATCAGCTCTCCAGGTTTGATTAGCTGCATCTTGCCCACCAATCGTTGCGACGCTACATGCTCGTATAGTCACTGTATTTGCATTGCTAACGTAAGCATTCCAGTTCACAAGAAGTGTCTCTATACCACCAGATACCGCTGTCGGTGTTGCAACAACAGTATCTCCAACTACTACTCCAGTTACCGTAACAGTTCCAATATTGCCACAACTACCAAGAGCGATATTGGCGGCATCAAACGTAGCGGTTGCGGATAAATGTTTGGTGATTGTCGCGCCTGCGCCTATTATTAAATTATTAGCAGAAGCGGTTGCAGAAATAGTGGTTGTAGTACCTGATCTGCCGATAGCAATAGCTGAAGCACTTGTCGTGCCTATATAGAGTATTGCTGAGCCACCTGCATCAAGTACGATTTGATGTGCTCCATTTGATTGGATTGTCAGTGGTCCGCTAGATGTTGGCTTAATGGTTGAACCAAGAGTAATATCTGCATTTGTTAAGGTGAGTGTTCGGGTGGTTGTGCCGCCTGCTATAGTAAAACCATCGCTTGCAGATGTAAGTGTTAGTCCATTGAGTGCGCCAAAGTTAGTCATTGTGGGCAATCCAGAACCCGTAATGTTCCCGGATGCAGTAAAAGCAGGAAGGGTGAGGCCGGTGGTTGTTACTGTGCCGTTAATTGTTGGTGCTGTTAATGTTTTGTTTGTGAGGATATCGGTTGTTGCTTTTCCAATAACTGTATCAGTAGCGTCGGGAAAGGTCAGGGTTCGTGTTATTGACGGAGTCCATGTTATTGTACCGAGGTTTGTTGTTCCCAAAACAAGTTGATTTGCAGTATTGGTGAGATTTAAGCTAGCAAAGCTGGGTGACGAAGTTGCTGCAATATTCTGTGGTAGCGATAAGGTAACTGCGCTTGTTGCTCCGGAAACGTTGATTTGTGCGGCTGTGCCCGTCAGAGAGGTAACACCTGTATTGATCAGAGA
>DASQPC010000004.1:0-2171 GCA_035644155.1 Candidatus Methylomirabilota bacterium | reverse complement strand
TTTTTTTGCCGTCTTCATCGGTAACAGGATAAGTCATTGTTCTTACTTTTTTTTGTTCGCGAGTAAAAAGATCAGTGATACTTTCTGCAAGACGTTCTGCTGGTGTCAGTCTTTTGGTCAGCTCTTTGGAAGTTTGTGATGGGTGGTTATCAGAAGAAGGAGTCCTTTGAGTTAGTTCTGTCTGTGGTAACGGTACAAGTTCTTCACTTGATCCGCGTTTGCGATTTTCAATTCCCATAGTGAGGAAGTTTACCAGAGTAGCTAAGGTGTGTCAAAAGGAAGGAATGCTTTTAAGATGGTATACTATCTGTATGTCCGAACAGTCCTCAGGAGCAGAACGTCCTTTTGCACCAGCTCGTATGAATAACGAAGGTGGACATCTGGGATTACAAATTAATCGTCTCATAGGTTTAAAAAGTTTGCCAGCAAGAGAAATTGATACTGAGGATTATAAAAAGCTTGCCTTCCTGACAGATACTTTGTCTCTTAATCCTTCCAAGCTAAGAAAGATGCTTAAAGATCAGTATCCTGCAGGATTTGGCAATTCGCAGATAGATCACAAGACACTCTTAACGACGCTTTCTGATAGTTTCGAATTTACAAAAGAAAGGCAATCTATACGATGTTATAATTTTGATACTACCTCATTAACAGATAACCATTTGGCTGATATTGCTGATGCTTTTAGTTCAGCAGAGCAAGAGCTGGGAGACGGTGTTTGGCGCTTTCGTAGTATTATGCTTGTCCCTCATGGACATCCGACGCTTCTTATCCCAGATCGACAGGATCCAAGTAAGATGCTTGTCAAAAACGGGACTGTGTTTGGTAATATGATTATATTGAATGCAGGCTTACTCACTAATAAAGGGACTGAACCTGTTGCAAGTCCAGAAGGAGAGAGGCCCTATGTCTTAGGAGCAAATTTAAGAAATGCTCTTATTCATGAACTAGGTCATATTTGGCAAAATGCGTTTCCTACAGCTGCAAAACAGTATGAAGAAGATACTCGTGGTGAAGAGCCTCCTTCCGAATATGCAAAAAAAAGAGGTTCTCAGGTATTGGGAAGAATGTATGATGAGGATTTACCGGAAACGCTTGTTGCTCAAACAGCCAAACGCACTGCACATCTTGTAGAGGTAAAACATAGAAAAGCTATTATAAGAGCGAAAAAAGCGACAACTTTTGGTAATACAGAGCGAACAGCTATTGATTGTCATCAAATTGATCCCGATATTTTGATGAAGCAGCAAAGAAAGGATCCCAAAAGATGGTTAAGGTTTGGTAGAACAAAATGAATTGATCATGTCAAAGAAAAAAACGCTTTTGTTTTCATTCATTCCATTTATTTATTTACTTCTACTGCTTTTTCAAAAAGATCTTGCAATGCTTGGAGATCTTGGACGGCATCTCAAATTGGGGGAGGTAATCGTTACGTGTCATTGTGTCCCACAAACGAATCTTTTTTCCTACACCAATCCCAACTTTCCAATCGTCAATCACGAATGGCTTTCTGAAGTTATTTTTTATCTGACAACAGTTGTTTTTGGTCTTAACGGATTATTGGTTTTAAAAATGATTATCATTGTTGCAACGTCTGTTTTGCTGTATTTTGTTGCACTCAAAAAAGGATCGTTATTTTGGGTAACTATTTTTTCGCTCCTTTGTCTGACAGTTTTTTCAACACGATTTTTTGTCCTGCCGGAGCTTTTTAGTTATTTGTTTCTGAGCCTTTTTATTTTTTTGATTGAGAAATACAAAACATCCAGAAAGAGCAACTTGTTATGGTTTTTACCTGCTTTGGAAGTATTATGGGTCAATATGCATATCTATTTTATTATCGGTATTGGTATGTATGGATTGTTTCTGTTGGAAGAATGGCTCAGACACAAAAAGCTTGATAAACAGTTTTTTTTGGTTGGCGCAAGCTTGATCATTGGCATTTTTTGCAATCCAAGTTTTGCGAAAGGAGCATTATTGCCATTTACTATTTTTCATAATTATGGACTGAGTGTTGAAGAAAATTTTAGCCCCTTTGATGTGTTTAACAATCTCAATACAACAAGCACTGTTGCCTATACATTAGTTTTGCAAGTTGTTGTTTTTGAAATCCTGGTAGGGCTTTTCCTTATTGGATTTTTTGTGATAAAGCAATGGGGAAATATTTTTTCATT
>DASQPC010000003.1:0-13706 GCA_035644155.1 Candidatus Methylomirabilota bacterium | reverse complement strand
TTGATTGTCAATTTTTGTCGATTTTGGTATTATTAGTATGAACTTTTGAAGTCTTGCCATCCTGTCACCTATGAGAAGGTATGGGAATTAATATATAATCCACAATGATACAACCGCATTATGATTTTTTTGTTTCTGGACGATGGCGCAACCGCGATAATATTCTTGATCTTGTGAGCAAAATAAGAAAAAAAGGTTACAGCGTTTATTGCTTCTTGGAAGCCTCACATAGTACACATCAGATCGCAAATGATCCTGAAGAAGATATGCAGCGATTTGAAAAATTGGATTGGCGAAGCGATCCTTATGTCAAAGAAGTTTTTCAAAATGATATGACTGGAGAGAAAAACAGCGATGTCTTTGTGATGCTTTTACCTGCTGGAAAATCATGCCATATTGAAGCAGGCGCGGCCTACGGCATGGGGAAAAAATGTATTTTGATTGGTGAACAGAAAGAAGCTGAAAGTTTGTACCTCATCTTTCAGGAAAGTTATCAAACTGTTGATGCATTTTTAGCAACAATTTGACAGAATAGTTTCATGCAGAAGTTTATTCTTTTTTTACTAAGCTGTTTTATCGTTGTATTTGTTTTTTTAGGAACTGCAATCTTACATTTTTATAATACAAAATCTGTTACAATAAAAAAATATCCACAGAAAATGAAAATTACCAGCCCAGCATTCGAGAATCAACAAAAAATTCCAACCAAATATACCTGTAGCGGAGAAAGCATCAATCCTCCACTTGAATTTTCTGATATACCTGCCAATGCCAAGACTTTGGCATTAGTTGTTGATGATCCAGATGCGCCAAATGGAGATTTTGTCCATTGGATTGTTTATAATATTGATCCCACAACTAAAAGTGTTGCTGAAAATAGCAAACCAAGTGTTCGAGAAGGCTATAATAGTATTGGTAAACCAGGTTACATAGCTCCTTGTCCCCCATCAGGAACGCATCGGTACTTTTTCAAACTCTATGCTCTTGCTATCATGTTGGATGGGCATACATTAGATAAAACTGCTCTTGAAGGAGAGATGAAAGGACATATTCTTGATCAAGCGGAATTGATTGGTTTGTATAGTAAATAGTTCTTCAAAACAACTATCGTGGTGCAAATTTAATAGTTGCATCAAAATGAGTTGAATTACCAGACAATTTTCCTTTTCTTCTCATCTCATTTAATTCTTCTTTCGTTACTAACTTGTGTACTGCATGGTTATCTTTTGGTATCGTATTAAGGATAACTTCAGGAGGAGTATCTATTTTAGAATAAGTCATAAATACTATTCTTGAATTTACTCTGTTGTCGCCCTTTCCTTTAAATGAGTAATCAAAGCTATCTGTAATTATGGGTTGTTCGGGAAGTTTAATTCCAGTTTCTTCTTTTGTTTCTCTAGTAGCTTCATGTTTTACCAATCGTAGGTTGCGTTCTGTATTGCGAGGCTCCCAACTCAATCCAGGAACTTGTCCTCCAGGAAATTCCCAGTCCATCAGCTCGTGAGCCAGGTCCTTTTTGCAGGAGAAGAAAATGGTTATCATATTCGATAACAGTTCTTACCGTGACTATCGGGTGTGTTGGTCTCTCGGAATTCGATCTAGATCCAAATTCAACCATAATTCAAAGTATATCAATAGTCTAGATTGCTTCAAGTGCTATAATAATTATCATGACAATTCTTTCAACTCCGGGTTGGGATGATTATGAACTTTTAGATACGGGTCATGGACAAAGGTTGGAGCGATTTGGGAAATATATTCTTATCCGTCCTGATCCTCAAATAATTTGGTGGCCAAAACTGCCAAAAAGTGAATGGCTCAAGGCAGATGCTGCTTTTGTAAAAGATCCTTCAGCAGATTCAGGACGAGAAAAGGAAAGGTGGCAAAATCACAATAATATACCAAAGAAATGGCCTTTAAAATATGAAAACCTTTCTTTTTATTGCCAACTTAGTCCATTTAAACATACAGGTGTCTTTCCTGAGCAGATTTTGCAATGGTCATGGATGAAAGAAAAAATCATTGCAGCAAAACGTCCAGTGAACATTCTTAATTTATTTGCCTACACAGGTATCGCGACATTGGTTGCTGCTGAGGCAGGGGCGAAAGTAACCCATGTCGATGCTTCTCGGCCAACGATTGGTTGGGCAAAAGAAAATCAGTTGGCATCAAAACTAGGAAACAAACCGATTCGATGGATTTTGGATGATGCGATTAAATTTACAGAACGGGAAATAAAACGCGGAGTTCGATATGATGGGATTATTATGGATCCACCAGTCTATGGACATGGACCTAATGGAGAAAAATGGGATTTTGTATCGTCGTTTCCTCAGTTGCTTGCTGTCTGCAAACAAGTGTTATCAGCATCTCCTCTTTTTATAATCGTTAATGCTTATGCCATTTCTGCATCTTCATTGATGCTTGAGAATGTTTTGAAAGATTTTGCAACAGATTTATCTGGCGATGTTGAAGTTGGTGAACTTGCATTACAGGAAAAGTCAGCAAAGCGTCTTCTTTCAACTGGTATTTTCGGTCGTTGGTCGAGGTAGAGAAAAAAGAGATTGTTTTTTTGTTCGGGACCATTTTTTGAGTGCTGCTTCTCGACTTCGTGCTTCAAGAAGGGTCAAAAAAGTTTCTGAATATTTTAATGTTACTGGGCGACGGATTTTAGTATAATGAGCTCCGTTTTTGGAACTGTTATGCTCTTTAAGTCTTTTTGAAAGATTATTGGTGCAGCCAATGTAGTAGGTTTTATCTGAGCATTCAAGGATGTACACGTAGAAAATCATAAGGAAAGTATAACAAAAAACGATGCTTATGGCTTTTTCGGCACAATTTTAGTAAAATTAACTCTGCTCAAGCTATATTATAAAAATAAGTATTGAGAAGTCACACAATGGTACGGCGGCTGAAACAACAGACTCTGAAAGAGAAACGAGAAAGCAGTTACCGTAAATAAATAACCTTGGGAAGTCGTCTAACGGTAGGACAACAGACTTTGGATCTGTTTATTCTGGTTCGAATCCAGGCTTCCCAACATTTTCATCCAGCCTCAAATAACTATATCAAACTATCATAATAGTCTCCTGAATTCGGACCTGTTATAATAATCTTATGAATAATACACTGACAGCTCTTAAAGGTGTCAAAGTCGGTCATGCAACCCATAAAGACAAACTAACTGGAGTAACAGTTGTTAGCTTTACTAAAGATTTTCCTGTTGCTTATAAGGCTAATGGTGGTACTCCAAGAGTCTACGATTCAAAAACTCTTGATGAGGGAAAATCTTTTTACCGAAAACATGCAATTTATATTTCTGATGGCGCTCATGCAGGACTTGAAACAGCAGCATTTATTGCCAAAGCATTACGAGAAAAGAAAACAGGCTATCAAATAGGTAAAAATCTTATTCCTTCTATAGCAGGTGCATGCGTCCAGTCATTGGGACTTTCTATAAATGAATTTGATCCTGAATATGGGTATGAAGCAATGCAAGCTATTTCAAACAATCCAGTTACAACAGGAAATGTAGGAGCAGGGACAGGTACTTCGGTAGGTAAATTCTCCTGGACAGATCAGGGTAAATGTCTTGCAATGAAAACAGGTGTAGGTTCTTCACGGATAGATCTGGGAAATGGTGTAATTGTTTGCGCGCTTACTGTTGTCAATGCTCTTGGAAATATTATTGATATTCATGGGAATATTCTTGCTGGAAATAGACACGATAATGAGAAAGAAAATAAATTTAGAACTTTTGAAGGATTTTCTCAATTTTTGACTGAAAACAATTCAAACACAACCATCTCTATTGTTGGTACTAATGCCAGAATAACTAGTCAAGAAGATCTACGGCGGATAGCAGAGATAGCGACACATGGTCAGGTGAGAGCAATAAATCCGGTAAATACCTCTCTCGATGGGGACACAGTCTTTGTTTTCTCAACTGAGGAAATTGACCTACATTTATCTCCTATTGGTAAAAATATTGCTAAAAGTGATTGGTACAAAATTGGAGTTGATATAGTAGCTCAAACTGCGGCGAATGCCGTACAGGAAAGTATTTATGATGCATGTAAACAGGCTGAAACTATTCATTTTAAAGATGCCTATCAAGGAGTTGTCCCTTCTACCAACGATTATTCTAATTTTTAACTCATTTACGTTACGGCCAGTAGCATAGGTAATATATCCTCTATTTACAAAAGATAAGGCTACAGCGTGACCAACTCCATGGGAACAACCAGTTATTAATACAACTTTTTTATTATTTTTTTTCATCATTGAAAATATCTCGTTATCTTTTATAATAAGACTATAAACTGTAGACTAAGTCTATAGTCAAGTAGTTAAAATATGTTAATTGGTGAAGTCGCAAAATTAAGTGATGTAAGTAAAGATACGGTACGTCTCTATACCCAAAAGGGACTGATCATTTGTTCACAAAAAAGAGCAGGATCTCGGTTATATGCAGATTATGATCCAAGTATTGTGGAATTAATAAAAGGTATTCGTATTACACAATCGTTAGGCTTTACGTTGACTGAACTAAAACCACTAGCAGAGGAATATGTAGCTGGTAGGTTAAGCACAAAAAAAGGTAGAGCAGTATTAAAAGAAAAACTAAAAGAAATTGAAAAAAAACAGCGTCAATGAGATACTATTGCAGCCACTCTCCTTAAAAAAATTAATACGCCTCATCCTAGTAAAAAGTAATTGTATTGAAAGAATAATAATAATCGTATTGCCAATTCAGTATAGTTTTATCTTTAAAATGAAATATCATTTATAATGATAGTTTAGTTCCAGACCGAAATACTTTTCTAGTAAAATAATTTATAGTATACTAGCTATTATGAACTCAGGTTCTTCCACTGAACAAAAAACACTAGCTCGTTGGATTAAAGAAGATACAAAAGCATTTTCTTTAGATTCACAAGATAATTTCAATTCTGCGGTAGATACAATGATCACATCCTTTGATAAATCTTTAGCATTGTTGGGTTTTGGCGAAGCGCTTCATGGCGGAGAAGAAATTTTAAAACTTCGTAATCGATTATTTCAACGTTTAGTTGAAAAATATGGTTTTAGTGCAATAGCTATTGAGAGCAGCTTCCCACGAGCACATCTCACCAATGAATATATTTTAGGCCGTGGCCCGAAAACCTATAAAGAGCTGCTTGATAAAGGATTTGGTCAAGGTGTCGGGCAATTAGAATCAAATCGTGAATTGGTAGAGTGGATGAAGGAGTATAATGCTGATTCTAATCACAAAACGAAACTTCAATTTTATGGGATAGATATCCCTACAGGAACTAATGGAATAGCAAGCCCGCGTCAGGTAATCATGTTTGTTCTTGATTATCTTTCCGTTAGTGATGGTCATGACATAAAAGAACGTCGTGAACGTATAGATAAACTTATTGGTGATGATGCAAAATGGGGAAATCCGTTTGCCATTATGAACCCGAATCAATCGATTGCCCTTTCATCAGAAGCATCTGCACTTCGTATCGAAACAGAAGATCTTATTGCGGAATTACAGTCTTGTCGTCCGGAGTTGGTACAAAAGACAAATCAAGATGCGTTTACGGAGGCATTGCAATATGGCGTAGTGGCGAGAGGGTTGCTGAATTTTCATGCTGCGATGGCAAACAAGACTACCTATCCCAAAGCGTTGGGGATACGTGATGCACTGCAAGCAGATAACCTTCTCTATATGGTATCTCGTGAAAAAGATCGAGGCAAAGTTTTTGTTTTTGCGCACAATGGTCATTTGAAAAAAGGGACATCTGAATGGTTACAAGGCTCTGAAAAAGCCGTTTGGTGGGCTGCCGGATCCCAACTTAAGGAAAGACTGGGAAAGAGTTATGCAGTTATCGGAACATCTGTAGGAGTTTCTGAAGAGAATGGGATCAATAAACCTGAAGCAGGAACGCTGGAAGAGCGACTTATTGCTAGACCAATACGACTTATTCCAACGTACCAAGGGAAAAAATTCTCTCAATCTGAGTTGATATCTCTTCCATTCAGAACAGGTAGTCAGAAAAATTTTACTTATTTTCCTTTGAATGCACAAAGTTTTACTGACTTTGATTGGTTAGCAGTTCTTAATGAAGTAAGCTATCCCCGCGGAGGAACACCTCTTCAAACATGGGATACAAGTTCAAAAGAATAATAAATGGAGTTATAAGATAAAAACCTCGACCGGCAAGTTAAGCTACGTTTATAGCCTCAAAAACTAATTGAAACTGATCAAGATGGTTTTATAGAAAACATCTCTGATTTAGGAAAAACTTTCCTTAATAGTTCAATAAAGGATATATTTGTCTATGCTAAAACTGTAAGATCAAAGCAAACTGAATCATCAGATATGCCTTTCTAACCTAAGCTGATATAATTCATGTATGGAATTAGTATGCCCCTCAATAAAACATAAAAACAGCTTCATTCAGGCAGTTAAGGAATATCATGCAGTGGATTCCGATGATAGAAAAGATATTTATGAACTCAAGGTTGAGGAATTACAAAATAATTTTCCTTCCTATATCTCAAAACTATTATCTGAATCCCAAGGAAAAAATTTGCCTGAGGGCTATGTTCCCCAAACAACCTATTGGCTTATAGATAATAATGAATTTATTGGACGAGTGTCTATTCGTCATAGCCTAACAGAGCATTTACTAAAAGAAGGTGGACATATTGGCTATGATGTCCGTCCTTCAAAAAGAAAAATGGGTTACGGGACAAAGATACTTGAATTATCCTTGTCAAAGGCAAAAAAACTTGGAATCCATAAAATATTAGTTACTTGTAACGAAACAAACATTGGTTCAAAGAAGATTATTGAAGCAAATGGAGGGATTTTTGAAGATCATTTGGAACTTGATGAAGGAAAACTAGCAAAACTACGGTATTGGATAACTGTCTAAGATCACTTATTATAAATAACATATGCAATTTCTTGTAATCGGTAAAGACGGCAAAGATAAACAGGCAAACGAAAGAAGAATTGCTGCTCGGGAGGCTCATCTTAAATTAGGTGATGAAATGGAAGCATCAGGTGAAAGATGGTATGGTTGTGTTATGTTAGACGATAATGGAAACATGATTGGTTCAATGGCAGTAATGGATTTTCCTTCTGAAAAAGAACTACAAGATTGGCTTAAACGTGAACCCTATGTAACTGGTAAAGTGTGGAAAACAGTCGAAGTTTATAAAAGTAACGTCAAAAAACCTTGGAAATTTAATCATCCACAATCATTCTTTGAAGAAAGGGAGAAGATTAGTAAATAGCTCACTATGGAAACAATTTATTTAGTTCGTCATGGTCAGGATTTAGATAATAAGAACGGCATCTTAAATGGCAGAAGGAACGAACCCTTGACCAACAAAGGAATTGAGCAAGCAGAAGAACTGGCCGACATGATTAAAAATACAGAAATAGTTTTTGATCACATATATTTTTCTCCTCTCCAACGTGCCTTCAAAACTGCAAAAATCATTTCAGAAACCGTGGGACTTCCTGAACCAGAGATACTATCAGATCTTATTGAACGAGATTTTGGAATTATGACAGGAAAACCTCAATCAAAAATTATTGAGATGTGTTCTCCTGATATTTTGGTAACAGATACCATAACTTACTTTTTAAACCCTCAGGGAGCAGAAACTTTTCCAGAATTGATTCAAAGGGCTAAAAAACTTCTTACTTATCTTGAGAAAAGACATGAGAATGGAAATATTCTTCTGGTATGTCATGGGGATATTGGTAAAATGATTTATGCTGCTTACTATAACTTAAATTGGGATGATGTATTAAAAATGTTTCACTTTGGTAATTCGGATTTACTTGAATTATCGAGCACCTCAAAGCCTGAAGATGCCCATGTATTCAAAATACAACAGCATAACCTTTAGTTTAGTTCTATTTCCTCTTTGATCTTCATCTTTGTTGATATAATATTTTTATCTTTTGTATGCCTAACTTGTAGTGCCAGAAAGTTATAGCAGCCGCAAAACAAAACGTCAGATTTGGTAGGGGAAAAATTGATTGTTGGTTAATTGCAAAAATTTCTGTTTTGTTTCCTCAAAGTTTCTATCTTGATTGTTTGCCAGTCTATCTCACTTCTCTAAAGCTTACCAATTTTTTGTTTTACTGTTTTTATTTCTTCTTGATTGCCATTTTTTTAAACAGAAAAGATATTCTCGAAATCTTTTTGCATAGTTCTAAGTTATTTATTTCTCTTTCAACACGTAATACGTTGCTCTGCCCTTTACTCGATAAATATTTTAGGATAAAGCCTTTTTTAGTTCAACAATGGTAAGACGTTTTTCTTTTTGTAATTCACGGATTTTTTTTACTGTATCAATAACAGCAGGGGCATAGAGTTGATATCCACCTTCAGAGTAGTCAGTGACTTTCAATAATCCTTCCTTAGTCCAATAACGGATAGTAGGTACAGCTTCGTTTGTTGCCTTTGCAACCTCGCCAATTTTTAAGAGATTTTCTTGTGGTTCAGACGTAAAATTTTTAAGCACTGCTCTTTTTTTCTGTAATGCGTCAAGGTACATATCAAGAGACCTATTAACAGCAGCAAATATGAGTGAATAAAAGGGCTGCATATCGTCCTTATTTTGAGCAGTTGCAAACGATTGAAGATATACGGTTCTCTCCTCATTTCTGATAATAGCCATTGGGTATCCATTTAATAATAGTATGAGATTCATAAGTAGTCTTGTCGTTCTGCCATTTCCATCAATAAACGGATGAATACTGACAAATTTATAATGCGCATCAGCAGCAACTTTGACAGGATGTTCTCCTTGTTGGGCTTGGAGCCAATTAATAAACTCTTTCATTGCATGAGGGAGTGCTTGAGGTATGGGAAATTCCGCGTTTGAACCACGTATGAAAACTTCAGTGTTTCGATATCTTCCAGCCCAAGGGTCATTAATACCGGTCAAAATAATTTTATGAATATCTAAAATGTCTTTTTCGGTAATAAATTGATGTCCTTTTCTGTCTACAGCTAATTTCTTAATCAATTCTATCGCTTTGGCATGATTAATAGCTTCAAGTTGATCTTTTAATGATTTACCACTGATAATTGCGCCTATTCCTTTTTCAATAACTTCGGCTGTTTCAATACGAGTGAGAGTATTTCCTTCAATAGCATTTGAAGAATAAGTAAGTTCAACTTTTAACCATTCTTCTATATTTTTTTCAAATGCTAAAGCAAGCGGTTTATAGCTATATAGTTTTTTCTTTTTTTCCGTAAGCTGAGTAAGCAATATATCCATAAGTAAAGTATAAAGTAATACTTAATGGTTGTCAAGTCCTAGTCTGATTGGCGAAAAATGGAGGATTACTAGACGATTTGCAAGTGGTATTTGTAAAATAGGGTATCTCAAAGCATCCTGGAGATTGAGGCTATGGGACGAATTGTGGTCCGGCAACAAAGACGGGTAGCATCGCAACGCTTGCCTTAAGATTCATGAATCAAAAATCGCTAATGGTATAACTGATGAACTGGTTGGATTTGAATATTTACAAGGGATCGATATTGATGGCGATTATCAACCAAGCAAGTTATTCAGCCTATGATTTTACCTCCAGTATCATTTAAACAAAATATTGCTCTTGATTTACAATAAATTAATGGGGTGGTAGAATTGTTTAAATGAGGAAAATCGTCACTACTACATATATTACCCTTGACGGTGTTATGCAAGCTCCAGGAGGACCGGAGGAAGATACTTCAAATGGATTTATTTACGGAGGTTGGCTGTTTGGCTGGGATAAAGTAGCGGAAAATATAATGGACAAAAAAGTACAGGCTGCTCCTTTTGATCTGCTTTTAGGAAGACTCACTTATGATATTTTTGCCTCTTACTGGCCGAATCACAAAGAAGAACAGCGTTGGGGAAAGCCGTTCAATAGCGCGAAAAAGTATGTAGTCTCACATAAACCTTTTAAACTCTCTTGGAACAATTCCGCGCTTATTACGGGAGACGTGGTGAAAGAGCTAAAAAAACTTAAAAAATCAGATAGTCCTGACCTTTTGGTGTATGGTAGTGGCAACCTTATACAAACACTTCTCAAAAACAACCTGATAGATCGAATGCACATTTGGACATTACCCGTTACTATCGGCACCGGCAAAAAATTATTTGCCGAAGGCACTCGTCCTGAACGCTTTAAGCCGGTAGACTCAAAAATTACCACTACAGGCATAATATTTGCAACCTACGAACCCTCAGACCCGCTTAAAAAAGGATAAGCAAAATTATTTTGATAAAATGTTCTTGAAATCAGACTATACGATTGTTACACTTAACCTACCAGATTTAAATAGAGATAATGCGTTTAAAACAATCTAAAATGAGACAAAAATTTTAGAAAGGAGGTGAAATATATGGCAACAATACATGCATATTTACGTTTTGATGGAAATGCACGTGAAGCATTTGAATTTTACAAATCATGTTTGGGTGGAGAGATAACAATAACGACAGTTGGAAATTCTCCAATGGCACAATACATGCCAGACAAAAAAGACAATATCTTTCATGCAAATTTGAAAAATGGTGCATTAGTACTTCTGGGTTCTGATATGGTTGGCGAAGAAGGACTTAAAAAAGGGAACACTATGGTCCTTACGCTTGAATGTACAAGTAAAGAGGAAGTAAAAGATCTCTTTACAAAACTTTCAGAAGGCGGAAAGGTTGGACACGAAGTAGCGGAACAAGATTGGGGTACAATTGGTGACTTTGTCGACAAATTTGGAGTAGATTGGTTTGTAGTATACATGACAGAAAGTCCGAAAGCATAAATTAACCATAAATCAAATTTGCATTTAATTTTTTCCTCCTCTCGGAGGGCACGTGCCCTTTATTTATGGAATCTTAACTTACCTTTATGTTCTTCCGGTTGTAAACACTTTTGATCCTGCAAAAAGTGCGATCAATACTCCCAATGCTATACTTGACCACATTGCAGAGCTAATGTTGCCAAATCCTAGAATAAAAGGAGCAATAATTGCAGCAATTCCTAATATTGCTGCTGTCCAATACTCCCATTGTTGACGATCTGCTTGCAGCGCTTCAGCCAAAGATACAATAAATGTCGCTCCTCCAATAAGAATGCTCGTCCATAATGCAGCGACATTACTACTATAACCAAACAAATATGGTCCTATTGCAAGGATCAATCCTAAAATTCCTGTTATCCAATACATAATTTTTTTCACCTCCTTTCTCTAGTATCTTGATACTCCTTTATGGTTAATTTTTGATAAGAGGAAAATAAGAATTTGGTAAGGATATAAAATTATCCGTAGAAAGTTAAAGAATATGTATGTTACAGTGATTCTTGGTGAGCGCCTTTGCTTCCGAGATATCATTCCTTTTTGGTGTTACAGGGATATAAATACTATTTTTTTCCGTAGAATTGGAGAATGTTTCCCTCCGGATCTGCGATAGTCATACACCAATTACCTGTTCCGGTTGGTTCAGCAAATGGTTCTGCAATAAAAGTGATATTGGTTTTTTCTTTTAGTTCGTTATACGTATTCATAACACTTTCCACATAAAATTCAATCATAATTCGATAAGGATCTTTATTTTTGCCAGAAACTTTGTCATGTTTACCAATCCAAAGCAAGTTATCGCCCAATGAAAACGCGATATAAGAGTCATTTGGGAGTTCCGCTTGTTCTTTTATCGTAAAACCAAGGACATCAATATACCATTGAGCCAACTTTTTATAATCTTCTGACCAAATACCAACAGCGAGTGCGTTACTTGATAATTTCATTTTTTCATTATAGAAAAATGTGAAGAGTAAAGCAATGCATATAATATTGTTACCCGTTCTTAGACTGAAATTAGTCTCAAGCGATGGAGTAAAAATCAGTAATTTTAATCATATCAGATAGAGCTGTTTACTTTTATACTAAATGTGTGTTGTAATTATATTACAGTAAATTTATGAATAAAATTATCCTTTTTGAAATTGAAGAATGGGAAAAAGAACAGCTAAAAAACATTTTTACAGACGCGCAAGTTTTTTTTACAAAATCGAAAGTACAACACGAGACAGATATTGAAGTTTTTACTGCAGAAGTAATTTCAACTTTTATTTATTCTACTTTAACGCGTGATGCCTTGACTAAATTTCCAAATCTCAAATTAATCGCTACTCGTTCTACAGGATATGATCATATTGATCTCGTCTACTGTCAAGAAAAAGGAATAACAGTTGTCAATGTCCCATCCTATGGCGCAGCTTCTGTTGCCGAACAGACCTATGCACTTATACTTGCGATAAGCCGAAAGCTTATTCAGACTGTTGAAAGAAGCAGACGGAGAAATTTTGATTTGGAGGGGCTTCAAGGATTTGATTTGGAGGGGAAAACGCTCGGTGTTATTGGTGCAGGCAAAATTGGCAAGAAAGTTGTCGACCTTGGGCTTTGTTTTGGGATGAATGTATTAGTACATACAAAAACACCAGGAGAAGAAAAAGAAAATCTTCGGTATGTTGCTTTAGACGAATTACTTTCATCATCTGATGTCGTTACGTTACATGTTCCTTATTCCAAAGAGACACATCATATTATTAATCGAGACAATATTAAGAAATTCAAAAAAGGAAGTATCCTTATCAATACTGCTCGCGGATCTTTGATTGAAACTCAAGCAATTCTCGAGGGATTAGAGACAGGAATCTTACAAGGCGCTGGACTTGATGTCCTTGAAGAAGAGTGCTTTCTTAAGGAAGAACGTGAGTTGTTAACAGATGACTTTTTGAAGTCTTGTGATATTAAGACACAACTGCTTAATCACGTTCTCTTACAAAGAGATGATGTTCTATTTACATCACATAATGCATTTAATACCAAAGAAGCATTATCACAAATTCTTGAAACAACTGTTGCAAATATCAAAGCATATGCAGAGAATAACGTGCAGAATATCGTAAAAATATCATAAGGTTTTAATTATGTAACATACTTTTTATCCAGAAAAACATAAAACAAAAACAAATGCGAAACTAAATTGTCTGCGAGCAGCAGTTTTGGGTGCTAATGATGGTATTGTCTGCAGGCGTCATAGCAGGAGCAATATCAATGGCAGTATCCCACGGTGTTGGAAAACTCTTTGGTGTTTCAGGATTATAAATGGAAATTGCTACTCGTTCTCAGACTAAAAATAGTGTATAATTAGGATATATGGCAAAACGTGATACAGGACTTGGGAAAAAGAAAAAGTCCCATCCACACAAAACAAAAAAAAGGCTTGAGATAAAGCGCCAAATGCTTGCCCTCAAAGCCAGCAAACGAAAGAAATAAAAGCTTCTTTTATACTTCTAAAAAAATCTCACAAATAATGTCGCGATGGTTGCAAGAGAGTAAGCAATTGCGCTGTACGTAATATACGGATATTCCCTGAATCTATTTTTTATTTTCAGTAAGAATCCAAGAGAAATAACCATTAAGATTGCTGAAAAAAGAAGTCCAATCAGCACTTTATCAAACGCTGCATAGGCAAACCACGTAAAGGCATAGACAACACTATTGATCAAGAGAATAGTTATCTCATTGTTTGAGAATGGTTTGATTGGGTATTGTGCAGCAAGAACCAAAAGCGCAGTATTCATCATGACACCGCCAATAAAAAAAATAATATTTCCGACATAATAATCA
>DASQPC010000002.1:0-17118 GCA_035644155.1 Candidatus Methylomirabilota bacterium | reverse complement strand
TAGGCAATTATAAGAAAAAATACAATAAAATGATCTATGCAAGTTTGGAGGAGAAGTAGGATGCTAAATCTTTGATTGCAACTCGTTCCTGTTTTGTCGTCACTCTATCTCGCACCGTCACTGCTTCGTCTTCTAAAGAATCAAAATCAACAGTCACGCACCACGGCGTCCCGATCTCATCTTGATAAAGATATCGCTTGCCGATATTACCTCGTGCATCAAACGTCACCATAAAATGTTTTTTTAACTCATCATAAATCCCTTTTGCTTTTTCAACCAAATTTTCTTTGTTGGCAAGAAGTGGAAAAATAGCAACTTTGTAGGGCGCAAGTTTTGGATGTAAATTCAAGACGACTCTTTTTCCTTCACTTCCTCCTGCTGATGTCGCCTGCTCTGTATAGGCATCAAGAAGCACCATAAGAAGTAATCGATTAATTCCAACAGCCGGCTCAATCACATGAGGCACAATCTTTTTGCCTGTTTGAGGATCCATGATGGATAAATCTTTTTTGGAGACATCCATATGCTTCGTCAGATCATAATTAGTACGATAGGCAAGCCCCCAGAGTTCTTTAAATCCAAAAGGAAAATTATATTCCAGATCTTCTGTCCGAGTACTATAAAACGACCGTTCTTTATCACTATGTTCTCTCCAGCGTAATTGTTCGGGATTGATACCAAGATATTTGGTCACAAAATCCCACATAGTGTTTTCCCATTTGTTAAATAGCTCTTCCCAATTTGTCGCTTCATGATCAAAAAAGTATTCGATCTCGCCTTGTTCAAACTCAATTGTTCGAAAAACAGAATTACCAGGAGTTATCTCATTTCGAAAACTCTTGCCAAGCTGGGCGATACCAAACGGAAGCCTCACACGAGTCGAATCAACAACATTTCGAAAATTAATAAAAATTCCTTGTGCTGTTTCTCCCCGCAAATATCCCATGCCGCCTTCTCCTTCAACAATTCCCAGCTGGACAGGAAAAAGAAGATTAAACCGGCGGATTACTGTCCAGTCGTTTTTACTACAATTTGGACAACGAAGGGGATTATTGTGCTTGTTGCTAAAAATCGTACGAATTTTCTCGAGTGTTTCTAGTGACAATCCTTCTACTTTTCCCGTTCCCAATGCAGAGACCAAACTCTTATCTGTCTCATCATCTAAATTATTGTGCAGTAATTCCTTTCGTTCTTCTTCAGGAAGTGTTTCGATATAATTCTCAAGCAAATGATCTGCTCGCATGCGGGCTTTGCAGTTCTTGCAGTCAATCATCGCGTCAGCAAATCCTGCGACGTGCCCTGAAGCCTGCCAGACTTTTTGATGAGAAATGATACTTGCATCAAGTCCAACCATGTCTGATCTTGACTGAACAAAATAGTGCCACCAAAGATTTTTGATATTTCGAAGCAGTTCTGTACCAAGTGGTCCATAGTCGTAGGTATTGGCGAGTCCTCCATAAATTTCACTACCTGGATAAATAAAGCCACGACGCTTTGCTAAAGAAACAATTTTGTCCATGAGTGTAAGATCAGCCATAGAACTATTATAACATGCTGAATACGAAAGTGTATAAGGTTCGTAGCTAAAACTTATATACCGCCAAAACCTCTATCTTCATTTCTTGTTATCTTTCTTACTTCATGAGACAAAAATAATAGCTGTTGCTCTGTACCTACTAATTTGACAAGAACATGTCCATCCTTTACAGTTCTTTCTTTCGCTCTACCGTTAGAATAAGCAACATATTTTTCTCCTTCATTTTTTTCCAAGAAAGCTTCTACTGGTGGTATTCTATTTGCAGCTCTTCCATATTTCCATGCTTTCGCTAATGGTACTTCACGATATCGAAATTCTATACTTGTCATACTTTTTGATTGTATAAAAATAACTAAACCAAATCAATCTTTTAGATAAATTATAGCTTTGCGAAAATTGCTTTACTTTTTAGTTTGCGTTCAAGAATATTCTCGACAAAGTGATCAATATCAACTTTATCTGTGAGAAAGTCTGCTTTATTCCAGTAACCAAGCAGAGATAAAAGTTCTACTTCAAATTCATTGATAATTTTCGTTATTCCAACAGACCGAAGAGAGTCGAAAGACTCGGAATGACAAGATAATTTAGACAGTGTATTTTTTAAGAGTTCAAACACTCCCCTATTTTCTTGATTTTCTGGGCAAAGTCCATCAATTAATTCACACAAATGATAGGCCAAGCCAATTTTTTCTAAATCTGCTTTAATGACGGAAAAACTTTCTATTGTCTGTGCTTCAGTAAGGATTGGAAATTTATTGCCATTGTAGAGATTAACAATCGAATAATTGAGGAGTTCTACATGAGGAGAACGACGGCTGGAAATCTTACGGATGCCACTTGCTTTTATCTGAAGCTTGCCATGCTCTTTGGTAAAAATTGTGATGATCCGATCTGCATCTTGGAAATTTCGTCTACGGATAACAATGCCCTCTGTTCTAAAATTCCTCATATTGAGACTCTCATGCCATGGGAATGACAATAATTGATGCTATTTTTTAACTGTTAGCTCTTTATCAGTCAGTAGTGGGAAGCTGTCAACTGTTCTTCCATTGACCATGATATTGTAGGTAAATTGATTGGTGCCGGGCTGTTTTTGGATCATCAGTGGCAATGGTGACTTGCTCGACAATGATGATGGTAATTTGTAAGTCAATGTATATGTTGCAACACCTTGTGGACGCACACTCACAAAGCCATCAAAGACTGTTTTCCCAAGATCTTCACTCGTTGTAACTTTAACATCAGAACCTTTGCTATCAACCAACTGACTTCCTTTTGGTACATAGACTCGAATCCAATCACGATATTCTGCGTTTAGACACAATCCCCCACGTTCTAAATTACAGTCAGATGCTGGATGCGGATTCTTGTAGTGAATCGTGACTGTCTTAGTCACTGAATCACCTTGGAATTGATAATCACTATCAACTATCTCTTGCATAAAAAGATTAACCTTTGCTCCTGACAAGTTAGCTTCATTGATGTGGAGGTAATCTCCATCAAAATCGTGAATTTGCCCTGCTGCATTCAATGACTGTATACCTTGCTGTGCATTTTGATCATAAAGATCAAACAGGATATGTTTTTGGTTTGATCCGGCAATAAAAGACTGGAAAAGCGGTCCCCAGTAAATCTTTGGTGATGAAGAAAGAGCTTTGGTAAGAATCGTTGATAAAAGATCGCCTAATAAACCTTTTCTTTCTGCTCTGACATAGCCAACAGGTCGCGATATATTATCCTCAAGCGCATAAATAACTTGTGGACAGTCACAGCGTGGGTCGTTTTTGGTAGTAAAGGTAATGCCATCAACGGTGACTTGATCATCAAGAATCTTAATGGTGTTCACCAACACACTAGTATCAATAGCGATAATCCCATCAATATTTGTTGAAGATCCTGAAGATTCATACATTGAACGGAATGTCTTCATTGATTGAATATAGTCTGGAGAGATATTGCTGTCACGTAAGTTGAGTACCGACACCTTTAAGTATTGTTGCAATTGAGATGGGGCACTTGGTTTGTTTGCGATAGTATTATCAAGATTGTAAATATCATCTGATCGATCAATATGGATAACGCCTTTATCGATTCTAAAAACAGCGTATGCTGTCATAAAACCACCTGTTGGACGAAGTTCTTTATCATTCTGGAAGAGAATCAAATATTTCTTCTCTTCAGATTCACCTAAGAGCGATGGTAAGGCTTTAACCAACGGTTTTGCATCTGTTATAAATGTTGCCGCTTCATCAGATCCTTGCTTTAATGCAGCCAGTTGTGTTTTTATTTTTTTACCAAAAATAAGTGTTGGGTAGTGATTAGGATCTACTTGATCTATTTCCTTTTGCAACAAGACTAATGAAGCTCCAATCTGATCGATTTGTGGAGTAATTTTACTCGCTGCCATAACAGCGGTTTGGATTCTGTCTTCAGCTGAACCGCCGGTAAAGCTGCCTTTTCCTTTGAGTCCCAAGACATCAACATACGGTTTGAGTGCGTCAATTGTTGTTGCTGCGGTGTCTAGTCCGTATGATCCAGCTTGCAAAAGATGATCAACATCATTGTAATACCAACCTATCAAAGGAACAAATTTGTAAGGAATTAAATAATGCAGATTTCTCTGTGTTTCTTGAAGATCTTTTTTGGTTTTGACAATTTCATCTGAAGCCAAATTAAGATCTTGGTTTTTCATTGCGGTCGCAATTAATTTTGCTTCTCGATATGTTTTAATACCTGATTTATAAGCAGCAAATGCTGGAATACCTGTCAAAACGAACAGCACAAGCACAATAGCAATAATAGGAAGTGCCTTGCGAGAGAATTTAAATGTCGGTTTACTTGTTTTTCTTGCTTTTGTCATACTAAAACTATTATTCTTTTGATCTACCAAACTATGTTTTTCCATTGTAGCCGTTTTTTTTGATCCATCATTTGTTTCTACTTTTTTCTTTGAACCAAACTCGATTTTATCAAATCCACTCATTTATATATGATACTCGACCTTTTTACCATTTGTCAACCTATTTACTCATACTCCTTTACCGGAAATCATGGCCCAAGGAGATTTGAGAATAATCCAAAAATCATAAACAATAGAACGTTTTTTAACATACGCAGCATCCATTTCTATCCGCTTATCAAAATTAATTTCACTTCTTCCCGATACCTGCCAAAATCCAGTAATTCCAGGTTTGACACTTAACACAACTTTCACAGCGCTACGCGTATGAGGATATTTATTTTGTTGATTTTCAAGCTCATCAGGATAATATGCTCGTGGACCAACAACACTCATTTCCCCTTTCAAGACATTAAAAAATTGAGGTAATTCGTCAAGAGAATATTTTCTGATAAGTCTTCCTACTCCTGTTATTCGGGGGTCATCACGAAGTTTATAACTACTTTTTTTATATACATTATAGAGATGGGCATACTGTGGATCCTCACGAAGCAAATGGTGAGCATTTTGTACCATGGAACGAAATTTATACATTTTGAATGTCTTGCCATCTCTGCCAACTCGCGCTGGAGTATCGGCAAAAATAGGCCCTATTGATTCTAACTTAATTGACAATGCCACTAAAAGAAATATTGGAGAGAAAAAGATTACGAGAATGATAGAAAAAAGAACATCAATTGTGCGCTTTGTTGCCTCATACATTCTACTTTTTTTAATTGTTGTGTAAGTCATGATTACACCAGATGCCCGTTAGAAGTCCCTTCCAGGCTCTCAACGAGTTTTTTAATTTTCGGTACAGAAGTTTTGGGACAAACAAGGATCACATCATCCGTGTTGACAATTACCATATCATTCATATCAATCCCGACAACTAATTGTTTTGTGAAATTAAATACTAAAGTATCTCGCGAATCTTCAACCAATGCATTACCCTTAATCACATTATCTTCTTCATGCTTTTCCAAAGCTTCTTTGAGCGCTTCCCATGCTCCAATATCACTCCATTCTAAATCAACAGAAATAACATAACCAAATTTTGGATCCATCTTTTCAAGGACTGCATTATCAAAAGAGATCTTTTCAATCTGAGGATACACTTCTGCCAATACTCGTTCATAATCTGGCGTATCAACTGCATCACTAATTTGTTTTAACTGACGGTAAAGCTCAGGAGCAAAATCCTCAAAAAGTTTCCAAAGGAATTGAGGCGTTGTCACAAAATAACCCAAATTCCACGAATGATGACCATCTTTATACCATTTTTCTGCTGTCGATAAGTGTGGACGGTATTTAAAACCATTAAAACTATAAACAGGAAGCTCATTGACTGTTGCAATTTGACTTCCAAACTCAATATATCCCAAATTTTGACTTGCGAATCGTGGCTTTTGTCCGACAAAAATGATCCGGTTACCATCTTTTTTGATAAGTTCCTCTGCTGTTTTAAGCGCCTGACGGAAGAGATCTTCTTTGCGAACAAGGTGATCACTTCCCCAAAGAAGCGCAATTGGCTCATCAGGATTTCTTTTGACAAACAATGCAGTGACCAATCCAACCGCAGGACCAACATCACGCATTTCAGGTTCGACTAAAACATTCAGGTTTGGAAGTTCTGGAAGTTGAGATTTGACATTGTCTTCGTATTTTTTACCAGTTGAGATGTAAATATCTTTCCAGGCAAAATCAGGAAAAAGTTTGGCTACAGCTAGCTGCAACATAGTTTTGTCACCAATAATCTTGCCAAACTGCTTTGGCGCATTTTTACGAGAGAGTGGCCACAAACGACTTCCTACGCCACCAGCAAACAGTACAATTTTCATAGTCTTATTATAGTATTAAAATACTTTCTTCACAACAGTTTCGAAATTTCTTTTAAAATTTTTGAATGTAAACTTTTCTACCTGCTTTTTGTAAGCTTGTTTATCAAACGTATAAGTATGAAATTGTTCAAGCACCTTCATCAATGATTCAATCGTCTGTTCTCTAAAAAAATAGCCTGTCTTCCCTTCTTGAACTATTTCAATTGCTCCGCCACCAGCAAAAGCAATAACCGGCTTTTCAAATTGCTGCGCCTCTACCATAGTCAACCCAAAATCTTCGACACCCGGAAAAATAAGAGCAATACAATCTCTATAATAATCAACCAACTCATCATCAGTCAAGTTCCCTAAAAAAGTAATCGTTGGTCCAGCCTGAGCCTTTAGCTCTTTTTCCCAACTACCGCTTCCGACAATCTTCAATGGCAACTTCAATCGATTACATGCCTCAATTGCCAAATCAACTCGCTTATACTTTGTAAATTTTGATAAACGGGAAACAACCAAGAAAAAGGGCTCTGTTTTTCCTTTTCTCCCTTCTTTTTTTTGCTCAGATGTAATATCTTGCAACGTAACTGGCGGATAAATGACAAGAGAATCTCTGTCGTAAAACTTCTTAATTCTTCCTTTCACTTCCTCAGAAATTGCAACTAACATATCAGGACGAAAAGCCGCAATTTTATCCCATTTTCGAAGAGCAGAGACAGCAGGTTGTGCTAAAAACTTCAGTGGTCTTTTATTAAAATATGTTTCATACCCACTCCAAAGATAACGAGTAGGAGTAAGACAATAACAAATATGCTTGGTATGAGGTTTGGTAATAATCCCTTTTGCCGCTTCACTTGTGACAGAGATAACCAGATCATACTCGTCAAAAGAAAAACTTTCAAAAGCAACGGGCATAAGCAGAGGTAAAAATTCATGCCGTGATCTTGCAAAAGGAAGATGCTGCAAAAAAGATGTTTTTATTGTAAAACTATCCGCCCAAGCGGCTTGTTGACGATGATAAACAGAAGTAAATAATGGCGCTTTCGGAAATAATTGATGCAGCGCGAGGAGAACTCTTTCAGCTCCACCCCACCGATTGACTCTATCATAGACTAATGCTACTTTCATAAATTGCTCTTGTCTCTTTTGCCATTATTTCCCAGGAGAAATCTTTCACCCGGTCAAGTCCTTGAGCAATATATCTTGCTCTTGTCTTGTGATCAAGATTATACAGGAAAGTAAGTTTTTCTTTAAGAGTATTTCTTTGCATTGGGTCAAAATAAAACGCACCATCTTTGCATACTTCTTTAAACGAAGGAATATCTGACAATAACACCGGACAAGAAGCACTCATTGCTTCAAGTGGAGGCAAACCAAATCCTTCCATAAGAGACGCTGAAACAAACGCAAGTGCGTCGGCATAGAACGAAAATAATGTTTCATCGTTCACATCATGATGAAAAACAATATCTGTTCTTTGCATTTTTGCAACTCTTTCATGAAGTCTCTTATAAAAATAATCATTTTTACCAACCAAAATAAGCTGCACATCCGTCTTGCAAGATTTCTTAAAATCGACAAATCCATCAATAAGAAAATCAAGATTTTTATGTGGATAGGCATTACCAACGTACAAAAAATAGTTTTGACTTTTTTCTTGTAATTTTGACTTTTGATTTTTTAATTTTGTATTTACTCCCTCATACGTCACGACAATTTTTTCTTGAGGGACGCCAAAAGTTTGCATAACATCTTCTTTGACTGCGCGAAGTGGTACGATAATTTTTTGGCTCTTTTGTATTGCATGTTGCATCACAAAATCGTAACCGATACGCTTCATTCTATAAAGCGGATACGGAAGTGTTGATGCTTTCCCTGTTGGAAAATGATTAATAATCAGATCATGAATCGTGACAACAAACGGCTTGTTATAAAAAATTGGTAAAGAAAAATAAGGAAAATGCATCAGATCCAAATTCTCTTTTTGTAGAACTTGTGGAAATTGTATCTGTTCTTCAAATGAATGCCAATGAATAGCTGTCTCAACAATCTTCCATTTTTCATTCTTAAAGCTTAGGTCTTTAATCTTTAATCCTTTTTTGAAAAATAATACATATTCATTTGTTTTATCTATTGCTTGCAGTTGAAAAACAAGATTCCGAATATATCGCCCAACTCCTGTTTCATTCCAAAGCCTGCCGTCTATACCAATTCTCATGCAACCTCCTTATACACTTGATCTAAATGTTTTGCAATTGTTTGCCAGCTATATTTTTCTTCAATTAATTTTCTTCCTCCTTTTGCGACTTTTTGATATTTTTTTTCATTTTGTAAAAGCTGCAACGTTTTTGCTGCTAACTCTTCGGCAGAATTCCCTACCATTATTTGTTCGCTCTCTTTTGCGCCAATTGCATCTGCACTAAGTGACATAGTAACAACAGGCGTTCCACTACTCATCGATTCAAGAATTTTATAACTTGTTCCCCCACCAACTCGAATTGGAGCAAGTAAAATATCTGCCTCTTGAAAAATTTCAGGGGTAGGTTTGACTGAGCTTTCTTCATCAAAAAGTACATCCGGATCATCTGTCAATGCTTTTATTGAATCAGGAATAGTTCTTCCAACAATCCATAATTGTGCTTTGATTGTTGATTCCAAACTAATTTTGGGCCAAATATCTTCAATAATAAATTTGAGAGCATCTCTATTTTGTAGCCATTTAAAATCACCAATAAATAAAAGTTTTTTTACTTTTGTTTCGGACTTTTGTTTGAAAAAAAATGCATCAATATTAACACCATTTGCAACAATTGCCGGATGGATACCTGCTTGTTCAATAATCTTTTTATCATCATTTGAAACAGCAACGACCTTTGTTGCTTTTTGCCAAAACTTTTCTTCTTCTCTTTTTATTTTGGCAACATCAAGTGCTAAAAATGGGCGAAGTGGCGCTGGTGCACGGTCAACATAGCGTTTATAAACTTGATATTCAATATTGTGTTCAACAAGAACGATGGGCAAACCATCTTTCCTGTCATCCCCGCGAAAGTGGGAATCCACGTTTTTCTGTATAGATTCCTGCCTTTGCAGCAATGACATAGGAAGATTTTGCATCACGTAAAATGTCTCAACATGAATAAGATCAAATGTTTCTCTGATTAATTCATCCATGATAAGCTGTTTCATTTCTGGATTGGTATGACCTGTTACTAAAAATGAGTGAACGGATGCGGCGGATTTTATAATATTCTCCAGACTCCATTGTTTGCGTCGATCAACGGTAATAACTTTTTTACAAATCTTTTCAACTTCTTTGATATCATCAAATGTTTGCTGAGGACGTTTCTCACAAATCAATGTAATTTCATGTTTGCTCGATAATTCTTTGATGAGGTTATAAAGACGGACTTGCCCACCAGAAAAGAGGGGATAGGGCAAATATGATGAAACCATCAAAATTTTCATAAGACTTATTCTTTTTCTATTGTATTGCAAATGCAAACAAAAGTAAAAATTTTTTAATTCATTAAAACGAATTAAATTGCAAAGTGTATCAAAAATTCATATAATATACGTTATCTATGGGCATTGAAATGCCTAGACAGTATCCACAAGCAGAAAAACCTTATGCTGAAGGAAGAAAAGAAACAGAAGTGATCCGATTCTCCCGAGGCACTGTAGCAATAAGCAAAGAAGCTGCATTAGAAGCGGGATTAAATCTTCGTAATGAATCAAGTAGACAGTTAGAAGATTCCCAAAAACCTCCTGGAATCTTTTTTGATACAAGAGCAGGTTATGAAGAAATAATGGCTACAAATGCCGCAGAAAGCGAAAGGAAAATTCCTGTTGTTATTAAACTTGATATAACACCTGAAAATTTTGATCTTATAAAAAGGAGAACTCGCATCGTTGAAAAAGGTGATGGGGGTAAGAGATCAGTATACCTATACTCCAGTCAAAAAATTTACTGAACTTACATCTAAGGGAAAATTAGAGGATAAAGAAATAACAGTTAACTTAACAGGATTATCTCACGAAGAACTGATTGCGCTAGGAGTAAAAGTGGGTTTTGAGACAGAGAGCTATAGACAGTTTGAATATAAAAGCTATGAAGAATGGGCGAATGAATTGGGTACTCGAGCAAAAACAAAAGAAGAAAAAAGAAAAAAATTGCAATAGAAATTTATTTTTGCTTCAAATCAAACAATAGATAGTCTTTGGTTTGGACGATGAGTTTGTAATCTTTTGCAAAGACCATGTCTTTTTCTGTCGGGTTAACTAATAACAGATAACTCGCGCCCATTTTTATCATATCTGGAATTGGCTTTTCAAAACTTGCCCAGCCTTTTCGTTTAGTTTGATAAAGAAGAGAAGAATCACCATTGTAATTGGCGATAATTTTTGCGTTTTTTGGCGTCAGATGATCAACCGCTTCTCCTGCAATAATAATTGAAGGATTGTTGATATTAAAATAATCTTTTACTTGCATCCAACCAAACCAAAAAAAACTCACTAAACAAATTGCTAAAACGATTTTCCCAACAGGGAGCTTTTTGCGTGACCAATGATAAAGAAAATAACTGCCAATAGCAAAAAAGATTGCAACACTTGGCATAATGAGAATTTGATAATAATCATGTTGGACATTTCCTGTTGCAAAAACTGTTACATAAGCTAGCGAACTCACAATAAAAAAGAGGAAGAATAACCATTCTTTTAATTTCACTACTTTCAAAAATCCAAAAACAAAAATAATAATTCCTAAATAACCGCTAATTAATTTAGTAAGTCGCTCATAAAAAATCCAGCGGAAAAAAGCCGGATGAAAACGTATCCCATTGCCATTGAGAAGCCACGCATTTGCAGGAATACCCTCGGGAAATTGTGTCATCCATATTCTCCACCAGACAAGTGGGATAACACTCACAATGACAAATAGCCAAAGTTGCCATTGAAAAAAAGTGCGCCAACCAAATTTCTTGAATGCTAAATAAACAATTGGTAAAACAAAAAAGACAGCATACGGCCTAAGAAGAAATGCTGCTCCGGTAAAAAGAATAGCCAATAAACTATAAAAGATCCTGGATGCGCTTTGTTTAGCAGGATGACGTTCAAAATCCAGCCATCGGTCAAAAAAATAAATTCCCCCAAGTATTGCCATCACCATGGACGGATCGGCAAGAATAATCCGGCCATAATATATATTGTACGGTGTAAACGCATAAAAAAAAGCTGCGAGAAGCCCAAGTGTTTTATTACTATGCCGGCTAACAATAAGATAGAGAAAAAGAGTGCTGCATGTTGATGAAAGAATAGTAACTACTCTTCCCCATTCTTCAAGTGTTAAGATACCAACAAATTTAAAAAGTCCTGCCTGTACTGCATTATAAATAGGAAATTCAGCAAAAAAATATCCTTGCGGGTTTTCAAGACCTGACTGGACGTTAGAAATATTGTCCATTCGAGGATGCAAAAGATCAAAACCAGAGAGCGCAAAATTGCGAGAAACAGCTGAAGTATCTGCCTGTCGCCAACTATGCCAGTCAGCAATGGGATTATTGAAACGATAGAGCCGGACCACAAATCCAAAAATGAGAATGATACTAAGAAAGAAAAGTGGTGATTTTTTAAAATTGCTCATGAGTCTATTCTACCACTTGCAGATTGTTATTTTTATCAAATCGGAAGATGTAGTTCGTGACAGCGCTATTTGCTTTGGCACCTGCCTTTGCATCATTAAGATTACTTACTTGATGGACCTGTGGTAATGCTTCTCGATAGACAATCCATAACCCATCAGAAAGTCCAACCGGGAAGACCCAAACATTATGATACTTCATGGGTGTATTTACAAAGTAGAGATTGGCTGTTGGTGCCAAAGTGTCATATTTTACTCTAAAGAGAGTCAGGGTATTTTTGGCAATTTGGCCTGCCTTACCCCAATCCTTTGCTGCTTGGGTATTCTGGAATTGGTAAGTTAAAACAAAAAGTACAGCAATGAAAGCAAAAATCAGATTAGCTTTTTTCGTGTTCGGAGAAAACCAGGCAATAAGAGAAGAGAGAACAGTAACAAATGAAATGCTCAAGCCAACTGATGGAAGAAAAAGATAACGGTCTGCAATGTTACCAAGCGCTAAAAACGGAAGAAGTGCAACAAAAGCAAATACTAATCCAAAAAGGATAATTTGCATATTGGGATTCTTGCTCAACAAAATGATTTTCTGCTTTACCGCTTTGACGAGCACAAAAACAAGTATGACAGCAACAGTAATAAGTAAGGCAAAAAGAACAATATTGTGTCGAAAACTCTCTCTCACAAGCGTATAAAATGGTAGGAATGCTTCTCCGCTGAGGAATAAACCGATATAACCGAAGAAATTACCAATGATATTGGGAATAAGATGAGGAATATTGTAACTATAATCTCCTCCACCTGAGAATGCATGTACAATATAGCGCAAGACGAAATAACCCGGCACTAACAAAACAAAAGGAAGATAGGAAAGAATTGTTTTGATATTTTTCTTCGCATGGACAACAAAAATATCAAGAACCACAAAAAGTAACGGAAGAACAACAGCCATTTCATAAGAAAGAAAAGCCAGAACACTTAAGACAAAAGCAATGAAATAACTAAAAATGGATTTCTTTTCTCTAAATCGTAAAAAGGCAAGGGATGCATAAAGCATAAAAACAGAACTCAGTGTTACAGAAATTGTTGAGAGCCAGAACACATTCTCGCTATGTGCAGGATTAATAAGGAAGAAAACCGCTGCAATAAATCCTAATAATTTTCTCTTGAAAATTCGTGCTGCCAGGAAATACACGGCAAGTGCAGCAAAATAATTGAGAATAAGAATAAACGTATGATAGCCTTCGGGTCTGATACCAAAGAAGTTATACAATCCAAAAATGGTTAACTTATCAAGTGGACGGTAGAAAAAATTATGCGCATCGGTAAAATATTTGATAAGGTCGGACAGATTTGATGATGCTGCCCATCGAAGCCAAGTAAAATCATCTGCAACAAAGAAATTGCTCACGCTTGATAAAAATGCCCAGAAGGTAATCACCAAAAGATACATTGAGATAAGAACGTTTGAAGTAACAACCGTTTTCAATTTGTCCAAATAGGCAATCTTTTTTTGTTTGTAGAGCATCAATCCACCTGTTGCTATACCAAGCAGTAGCCATAAATTCTCAGCGTCTTTTGATGCCTCAAAAACATCAATCAAAACAGCATTGAGTGCAAGTCCAACAACTCCTCCTGCCAGCCCATACACAAATCCTTTGACAAATTTTGACTCGATATGTTTCCCAACCTCTTTCAGAGCAATACCAAAAATTATAAAAATGAGGATAAATGAAAGAATTCCTAACAATCCTGTCTCTCCAAGAGCACGGAAATAATCATTATCTGTTGCTAAAGTGATCGTTGAATATCCACTTCCGAGGAGTGGATTTCGAAGAAATGCCTTCCATGCATTTGGCCATTCTGCCTGAAAGCGAGTTGTAAACGAGATATCATACACGAGAGCTTTTTTAACCAAAAAAGTACCAGACACCGTCGATAGCTCAATGCTTCCATTTGCTAACTTCAACTTTTGCGCTTCCTCCGGTGTTAAAGTTTTTTTGACGACAGCAGTATTGGTAGCAACCGGAGTTACGGCCTGAGGTAAGGTAATCGCAGCTGAACCAAGTTGGAGATCCTGTGCTGGGGGTGGTGCTTGGACAACGGGGTTTTTAGATATTTTATTTTGTAAATCTTGAGGGAGTGCCTCACCAACAATTTGCCCTTGGCTATTGGTAACTACCGAGCTTATGCGAAATGTCGAAAAAAGTCTCTTTGCAGTTGACCCACTAAAGGTAAACAAAAGAATCGTACTAATTAATAAAACGGGAATGATGTACCATTTTTTCTTGTAAAAAATAAGCGTTAAGACAGCACCGCAAACGTATGCCAAAAATGACGTTCGGGAAGCAGTAAAAAGCAAAAGAATGAGTCCCCCGATGTATAAGGCAAAGGTCGTAAGCCGCCAATACCATTTTTTGATGCTAAGAAAAACACCAATGAAAATCGGCAGGATAAAAACAAGATATGCAGCCAAATCATAATGTCCTCCAAAAGTGGAATTGATACGAGCCTCTTTTGGTAGACAAAGTGGTAACCCTTTGGCAAATTCCTCATTGCCTGTCTGAAAAGATGGAAAACAAAAAGAATATTTTTGGAAAAATTTAGGAAATGCTGCCCAAAGATCTAAATAATATCGTTGCCCAACGCCATAAAGAACAACACATACCAATGTAGCGCAAAGAATGACAAAGTAATCCCGTACATCTTTCCAACTTTTTATGGTCGTAAAAGCCACAAAGAAAAGAATCATATATTCAATTCTCCGGGCGTATTCCAGAAGCGCCAGATGAGAAAAAAAACCTTGGAGATGCGGTCCGATAAAAAGAATTGAAAAAACCGTTGAAATAAGACCGACAGCCCAAAAAATTGCTATTGGAAGACCTAAGTCAAATGGAATGGTAACTTTTCGTCGGATCAGTTGGATAAACCATAAAACAGCAGTTGCGAAGATAAAAAAATCCTCAAGCCGAATATACACCCATGTTCGCACGATATGAACGCTCGGAAGTTTTGGATAGAGCGCTGTAAAAACAATAAGAAAAGCCACCAATGCCTTGAGAGCATAGGTGTCATAGAGCTTTAAGAGCTTGTTCATATGTTTGCGTTAAATAAGTATTTTTTAATATTTTTCCGGCGGTTAGTAAAATTCCTGCTTTTGTTGCCATAAGTGATCTCAAAAATAAATATTCTCCTCTTGATCGGTGTTTTTTGTAAAAATATAAAAGATTTTTATAAATATTAACAATTGCAAATGTTCTATTTGCGCTTCCATGTTCTTTATGTACGATCATTATATCAGGATAGAAAAAAGTCTTGTATCCTGCAAGATTTGCTCGATAACAAAGTTCCATATCCTCAGTATACATGAAAATCTTCTCATCGAAACCTCCCAATTTTTCAAAAATATTTTTCTGAATCATAAATACCGCTCCCTTGACCCAATCAACTTGTGAAATAGTTGTCGGATTTTTATCTGAAAGTCCATATCGCTGCAAACCAAGTAAAAACGATAAAGCTTTCAAAGGTGTATAAAACTTCCCTGCTGATGCTTGTGGCGTACCATCGGTATTACGAAGTAACCCACCTAAAATAGTTACTTCTGTATGATTTTGCAAATACTTCGCCATTACCAAAAGATTTTTATCTTTCACAAAGGTATCATTATTTAAAAATAACAGATATTCTCCTTTTGCTTTGTGTGCGCCGAGATTGCATCCTTTTCCAAATCCTCCATTTTCCGTATTTGCGATCAGATTGACATGAGCGTACTGCTCTTTTTTGATTGCCTTTTCTATCGTTTCAACCGATCCGTCACCTGAACCGTTATCTACAACGATAAGTTCTATCGTACCATTTTGGAATTCTTTTTGGTACTGCTTATAGGCTGAAGCAATACACGCAAGTGTTAATTCGGGTTTTTTATAGTTGAGAGTAATAATTGAAAGCAACATATCTTTTCAATTATAGCGTAATCGACCAGGTACCGAAAGGTTTGAAGGAAGAACATCTTGCTCCTGATTGGATATCTATTGTCTTTTTCGGTACTACTCCTGTTGTCGTTCCTAATAAAAAGTTATTGTGTAAAAAATAATTCTGTACACTATTTCCTAGTATTACTCCTAATTTACTATCTGCTTTACTGTCATTGTACCACAATCTTGCTATCCCTTGATTTCTCAGTGATCCACTACAGGCATTTCTCACGGAAAGTGTTAGTTTCAATACTGTCCCTTGGGGAATGGTTACCGGGGTGTTTGATGAGAAAGGTATGGTTTCTAGGGTTGCACTAGTAAATCCTAGTATCCCACTTCCTGGTGAGACGCTTGTGAGTTGTCCTGAACTGACAAGTATGTTCTCTTTTGATATTTCTGCTTTCAAATCAAATTTCACGGTGAGATCTGTTGGGTCTTTCAAGCTTATCCACACTTTCCGAATAATAAGGAAAGGATAGCAACAAAATAACAACAATTATAAAGAAGGATGAAAAGCGCCTAAGAAGGTTGTTCTGTATCATTAAACTTAATCTCTCTAGTAAAGTTTAGTCCTCGTTGTTGACTTATGTCAAGACAAAATATAGCATTATTTATATACTACACAAATGATTCGGCATATAGAGCTAAAAATTAGCGGACTTTTGAAAAAGCTTACTTTGCCAAATATATCAATACTATTTTTCTTCTTAGCTTTTCTTACTTTACGGCAATACGCTTTTCAACAATTTTATTATTGATGACAGAGGCTACATAATTGATAATCCTCAAGTCCATAAGTTAAATATTGCGCAGTGGTTCGGAACAAATATCTTCAATCTAGCAGGGCAATATCGACCAATACCTGCTGCATTTTTTTCGTTTGAGTATAATCTTTTTGGTAATAATCCATTTCTATACCATCTTTTGCAAATTATTCTGCATAGCATTGCAGTCATACTTCTCTACATTCTTTTTCGTAAATTTCTCTCACCTAGCATCGCTTTCTTTTTAGCGATAGTATTCCTTATTCATCCAATAAATGTCGAATCTGTTGCGTTTATTTCTCAATCTATAAGTCCTTTATTCTTTCTTATTGGAACCCGTAGATTCTAGGTGGAAGTGCATCACTTGGTAGTTGCACGATGAAGTTTGTGCATCATCTCATACGGGGTTTTGTATTGCAAGCATTTTCTTGGAGTAGCATTAAATTT
>DASQPC010000001.1:0-3670 GCA_035644155.1 Candidatus Methylomirabilota bacterium | reverse complement strand
CAAATTCTTATAATTATAGTACAGCTCCTGTAAGTTACCCTACAAAGGAGTTAACAAGGACAAGCCTTGTGCTTTTTAATGATCGTGCACAAGATGTCATTGCTGATTTTAAGAAATAGATTTTTCTATCCCAAACTTCTTCTTAAAATAGCTGCCCTTGTTATTAATTCAGTAACCTTTTTTCCTTTTTCAAATGCATCATAGATTTTTGTTGTCAGAATATGGTGTTCTTTTTCTTCAAGTGTTTTGGGTTTGAGTTCTTCACCAAGATAGGTTTCGATAATTTCAATTTTATGTTGAAACGATTTAATATGAGGAAATTTTTTAACAAGTTTGTCCAGATTTTCTTTATTCAGATATGCTCCGGCTTTGAGTAAATCTTCCTTTATATATTTATAATAATTCTCCACAACCTGCATTTGGTTTAACTCTTGTGCTTTTTCGATACCACTTCCCGTTCCCATAAGTTCTGGTGGGACACCGATTGAGTAGAGTGCTCCAGTAAAACCGATTGCTCTGGGAAGTGATACTTTTCCTATTCCTCGTGAATAACCAAAAAGACCGATATGCTGTACTCTTTCTCGTCTTTTGGGAAGTTGGGAAGCGATTTCATTAATAATTGGCGCCAGGGTTTCAACTGTTGCTTTATATTTTTCTTCAAAGTATGGTATCAAATCAATGAGGATTTTTTCATCTTTGTCAGAAATAATCACCGCTTCGCTTTTTGGTAAGAGCTTATTAAGCGTTGCAATTCCTTTTTTAACCGTTTTTTTATCATAATCATAACGGAAAGCACTTTGAATAAGGGCTGTTTTGATACCAGCGTATTCATCAACAAATTGTTCGACATTGTCCGGACGAAGTCCACCACGAAATGGCAATAATGCAGTGCCAATAATAGGATAGAAAGGAATTTTGAGTTTGTTGGACAATTTTTTGTAGCGTGAAAGAGCAATCTTAATTGCGATAACTGTTGGAACTTGTCCTGAATTGAGGGCTGGATCAGAGCGCGCCATGTAAGGACGCATATATTCTGGTGTCTTTTTAAAACGTTTTTTATACATGTGAAGATATTCCTGTAAAATTTCATCAGATCTGATAATTGTTGAAACTTGTTCAAAAAGTGGAATTATTTCAAGACTTTTTATGGTATTCTCATCAAAGCGATAAAGTGTATGTTTTAATTCACTTATTTCTTTAAACGCTTCTTGTATCGCGATCATTTCTTCTGCTGTTTCAGTCATTGGTAAAATAACTTCAAAAAGTGGCGGTGTATGTAATCCTACTTTTTTTGCCAGAGCATCAGCGCTTAACAAATTAATAAATGCCCGTGCCAAACGGAATTCTGTTTCAGCTTTTGGATTGGGAAGCCGAAATGTCAAAAATTTTTCTTTGCCTAATGGGTTTTCTTGAAAATAGGTATAGTATCTACCCAAAAGTCTTTCCATGACTGATTCATCAACTAATTTTCCTTCCCAATCCCATTTATATTCTTCGATGCCAAGATCTGAATAGTTGAGAAAACATTCTTCATGTTCGTGCTGCACAGTGATCAGTGCTGAGTCATGCCAATAAGGTGTACTTGCATGATCTGGATGCTGTGATGCCATTGTTGTCGGTATTTTACGTTTCATAGATAGTAATAAAATTTTTCATTTTCTCTACTGCTTTTTTAAGATCTTCCATTGAGGCTGCAAAACTCAGACGGAAATAGCCCGGATACAAAAATGCTTCACCTGGGACAACTGCGACATGTGCTTTTTCCAAAAGTGCTTTACACCATGCGGAAGATGTTTGATAGGTTTTTCCTAGTAATTTTTCAACAGAAACAAATAAATAAAATGCCCCTTCAGGCGCAATGACGGAAAATTGAGGCATGGTTGCAAATTGTTCAAGTAAATATGTCCGTCTTTGCATGAATGCGTTTTTCATTTCGTTAACTGATTGTTGCTCTTCTTTAAGAGCTGCGAGTGCTGCCATTGCTGTAATGACTTCTTTTGGGCCGCCTGCATATCCGAGGCGCCAGCCTGTCATAGCATAGGATTTTGAAACACCACCAATAGTAATCGTATGGCTTTTAACTTTTTCATTGAGTGAGGCAATTGAAAGATGATTATTTGTATAAATAAGTTTTTCGTAGATTTCATCGGAAATGATCCAGAGATTTTTCTCAACGGCCAATTTTGCAATTTTTTTCAATTCATTATCATCGATCATTGTTCCAGTTGGATTGGAAGGGCTATTAAGTAAGAGAATTTTTGTTTTTGTTGTTATGTGTTTTTCAATAGCTGTTGCTGTCATTTTAAAGGGAGGTTGCAGTTTGATAAGTACTGGTTTGCCTCCTGCTAATTTTACTTGTTCAACAAACGTGCTCCAGGTTGGTAGTGGAATAAGTACTTCATCATCAATGTCGCAGAGGACCTGAAAAGCGGTATAAAGAATCTGCTTGCTGCCCGCTCCAACAATAATCTCTGAAGGTTCATACCTTATATTGTTTTCCTTTTCAAATTTTTGTACAATTGCTTGTCGTAATGCCAAAATTCCTTGCGGCGACGTGTAGCGAGTGATTCCTTGCTCAATTGCCTGGATTGCTGCGTTTTTAATATGCTGTGGCGTTTGAAAGTCTGGTTCACCAGCTGTAAGATTAATGATCGGCGTGCCTTGTCCTTGCAGCTCTTTTGCCTTTGTATCCAACATCATTGTTGGTGAAGGGAGAAGATGTATGACTCTTTTGGCAAGCATTGCTAGGACGATTATAAAAGATACGAGAGGGTTTTGTAAAGCAACTCTTGTCAGGTTCTAAGCTGATTATTATAATAGAATGTAGTATATTGTATGACAAGTAAGAAAAAGGCCAAAATTATTAGCTCGATCAAAAAAGCACTATTTGTGTTGCTTTTTTTGGAGGTGGTAATAGCTTTGAGTATGGGGAAATATAGTTCTCCTCTCAACAAATCAATTCCTCCCAAAGCGCTCTCAGCAAGTAACGAGAAGGAAACTGATACTGCTTCATCCGCTTCTTATTTTACTGCATCTCTTTTTGCCACTCCGACCTCTTCTCCTTCAGCAACACCAACCTCTACGCAGGCTGTTGCCAACCTTTCTGGCAACGTTGCGGGAGGAGATTTTTGTTTGAATGTGCCTGTTTTGATGTACCATCACGTGCAACCACTTGATGAGGCAAACAGATTGGGTCATGCGCAACTTACAGTCGATAGTGGTATTTTTGACCAACAGATGAGTTATCTCGTCTCAAGAGGTTATCAAACAATTTCGTCAGATCAATTAGTTGTTGCGCTTTTAGGCCGTCAACAGTTACCTGCAAATAGTATTGTTATTACGCTTGATGATGGCTATGATGATGCTTATAATTATGCCTTTGGGATTGCCAAAAAGTACAATATCAATTTGGATTTGATGATTCCCTCGGGACTTATGGATAATCCAGGATACATGAGCTGGGGGCAACTTAAAGAAATGGCTGGTAATAATTTAATCCACATCTATGACCATACTTGGTCACATGCAGACTTGGGGCATGCAACACAAGATAAGATAGAATACGAAGTTCAAACATCACAAAGCCAATTACAATCACAGCTTGGAAAAGTATCAAATGTTTTTGTCTATCCTTATGGTACTTTTAGTCATTTAGCTATTAGTATTTTGC